>CAJXLG010000181.1 GCA_913055885.1 uncultured Rhodospirillales bacterium | reverse complement strand
TCAACGCCAGGACCTGAACCTCCTGGAAGAGGCGCGCGGGGTCCACAACCTCTATGCCGGCCGCGAATATACGGTGGACACGATCGCCGATCTCATCGGCCGGGATAGCGCCGATACCTGGCGGCTCATCCAGATCCCCGAACTGCCCTTTGCCGACGAGCTGGCCAACCATCCCGAGGTTAAACTGGGGCACATCGCGCCCCTCATCGGCATGGAGGCGGACCAGCAGCACCAGCTGTGGGAGCTGATCAAGGAGGGCGCGACGGTCAAGGACATCCGCAACGCCAAGCGCGCGCTTCAGGAAAATCCCGGCGAAACCACCGCCGGCGCCGATCAGAAGCCCCCCAAGCGCCGCGTCGGCGCGCGGATCAACCGCTTGATGAAATCCGTGGCCTCCCTGCGGAACGAGCTACCGCGGGACCTGGACGACAAACACCTTCATAACCTTAAACAACTGCGCGACGAGCTCACCGAAATCATCGGTGACGACACCTGATCCCGCTTTCCCGGCCTTCCGGGGGTAGCACAAAGCCGAAAGGGGAGGGCGATTTTTCCCGCGTCCCCCGGACCTCCGCTTCCGTATCAAAAGTCCCGACACGCACCGGCGCCACGCCGCCACGAGGATCAGCTTGCATCAAAAGTCCCGGCCTCGACGGAGCGGTTGCCCTGGGGCCCGTATCAAAAGTCCCGCCATCCGGAGAGCCCGGCTGACGGGAAAGGGCAGGGCAGGTAGGGGGTAGGTCGCAGGGTCCACCACGCAACAGCGGCCCTGCCTTCAGGGTCAGGGCCGCATCAAAGGTCCCGAACCGCCACGGCCGGGGCCGGGGCGTATCAAAAGTCCCGCTACGACATGTAGGGGATCGGCGGATGGCTGGGATGCAGGATCAGGCCTTCATCCGTCACGTCCACCCGCGCATCGGGATAGACCGCCAGGGCCAGCTTGAGCCGTTCCCGGAACCGCTGGCGGAAGGAACGGATGTTTTTGTAGCCCGAGCCGAATTGCGCCATCACGGACGACCACCGGATGGACACGGCCGAATTAAGGGAATGCAGCCTGTAGGCAAGCCACACATAAATGTCGAGCGCGCCCGAATTGTTCACCAGCTCCCGGACGGCGGCCTCCTGCACGGGCACTGGATGGGCCTTGAGCGCCCGGAAAAAGGCGTCGTCCAGCGTCACTTCATCCGCCCAGAGCCGTCCTTGAACGGCGCTGTCCAGGGTGTCGGGCGCCAGTACACCGTCCTTGATCAATTGAATCCGCGTAAAGCCAAGTTTTCCGCTGTCCTCCGGCCAGGTAATCGTCATCCGGCACGCCGACAGGCGAAGCATCTGTTCCTTCATGTTGGAGCGCGTCTTGCCCCCGGACGTATTGATGCCCACCCGGGAAAGCCAAGCGGACATGCTGCCGCCGACTTCCACACGCGGCGAATCCGCCTTGAGCGCCGCCGTCTGCAAATAGAGAAGGGCAAGACGCGCATAAGACCCATAGGGCGCGCCGATGGGCGTCTTCTGCCCCTGCCCGGGAAGCCAGCCCGGTTCGATTTCCAGGGTATTGTTGGCCCAGCTTTGGACGAATTTCTCGTTATCGGGAAGCCGGCGATGAGGCAGTGCGAGAACACAAAAGCCACTGTACAACAGGCTCATCTGGAGTTGATCATCGGCCATGACCCGGCTTGTCGAGGCGATGAGGGCCGGATCATCGTTTGCCTGTTGCTGGGCCGCGTTCAGGCCGTGGTGTTCGATCAGTTCTCGCTGTCCCATTAAAACCACCGTTGGCAAAACCGTCTGATCACCATCTTGCAGACAGCATCATCAATTCAAAACGGCTGGTCAAGCGGGACTTTCGATACGGGGATACTAGGGAAGGGGACTAGGATTCCTACTTGTTAGTGCATTAAAAGTCCCGTGGATAACCGGGGTCTCCGCATTAAAGGTCCCGATTTCACGCCCCATCCCGCATCGAGAGTCCCTCCGATCCCTGTGGAAAACAGCAACCGACCATCCCGGCGTATCAAAAGTCCTTCACAAGCCTACCCCCGACTCGGGCCGGCACACCACCCGCTCACGACGAACCGCGACAAAATGCCGGGCCCTCGGCCCATTCGCCCCCGGCGGCCTTTGTGGTTGTAACAGCCACCGGGATGTGGTGTCTTCCGGCGCATAACCGGACCCGCGACGGCGCAAGGGGGCTCGCGGTGGAGATCACGACGGAGCTTGTTTCCGATATCCTTGAGGAGAAGCTGCCCCGCTGGTCGCTGGTGGAGGAACTGGGGCGTGGCAGCTTTGGCGTTGTCTACCGCGTCACGGACGGCAGCCGCGACGCCGCCCTCAAGGCCTTCATCCTGGCCGCGCGGCGCGGGGTGGAGGGCAGTTCCGTCACCGGCGCGGCGGAGCGGGTGGACCGGGACTGGAAGCGTTTCGCCCAGGATTACAAGCGCCTGCGCTCCGGCGCCCTGGTGGGGTTTCAGGACTTTTTCCGCCACGATATCGAGATGGGGGAGAAGTCGGCGCGGGCCGTGGGGGTGGTCCTCATGGACCATTATCCCACCAACCTGCACGACTGGGTCATGGACCGCTATCCGCTGCCGGCGGACGAGGTCCAGCGGCTGTTCGAGTTTGTGACGGAGCGGCTGGGCCGCCTGCACCGGGAGACGGACTTCCTCTACGAGGACCTGAAGCCGGAAAACGTCCTTCTGGAAGAGGACGGCACGGGCCTGGTGCTGGGGGATTTCGGCGGCCTGCGCAGCACCAGCAGCGGTTCCACGCAGGGTCAGTTCACCATGGATTTCGCCGCGCCGGAGCGCCTTCGCGGCGAAAAGGGCCGGGGCGTGCCGTCGGTGGTCTATGCCCTGGGGCTTCTGGGCTATTGGCTCGCCGCCGGGCAGGTGCCCTACGAGGAAGACGGCCCGCTGGAGCGCGTCAACCGCCTGCACCAGGAAGGCCTGCCGGCCACGGGCGATGTGAACCAGCGCCTTGCCGGCATCCGCCCGGCCCTGGCGCGGTGCCTGCGCCAGGACCCGGACGCCCGGCCCGCCACCTTCGAGGCGGTGCTGGCCCCGGCGGAAAGCGAAGCGGTGGGCAGCGGGCCCGGTAACGCCCGTGCCGACGAACAAGCGTACCCCGGACCAACGAGAAAGGATGGCCGTGATACGGTGGGGCCGGGCCGCCCCGAACCGGCGGCCCCCGCGCCGGCGGGCGGCGACCATGGTGTGGCGCCCACGGGCCACCGGGCGTTCGAGATTCTTCAGGACGCGCCGTTCGCGCCGGAGATGGTGGTCATTCCGCCCGGGGACTTCTGGATGGGCTCGCCGGACGATGATCCCGAGGCCTTGGACGCCGAAAAGCCGCGCCACCGGGTTTCTATCGGCTATTGGCTGGCGGTGGGGAAATATGCGGTGACGTTCGACGAATTCGACCGGTTCGTGCAGGACGCCGGCTATGAGCACAAGCCAAAAGACCAGGGCTGCCGGGGCGACCGGCCGGTCATTCGCGTGAGCTGGGAGGATGCCGAGACGTATCTTGAATGGCTGAACGACAAGACAGCGGGCGTTCGTGGTGGGCCACGTTACCGCCTTTTGACGGAGGCGGAGTGGGAGTATGTGGCGCGGGCGGGGACGGAGACGCGCTACTGGTGGGGGAATGAGATCACGTCGGATCATGCCAATTACGACTTGAACAATTGGAGGACGGTGCCGGTGGGGGAATACCGGCCCAACCCCTTCGGGCTGTATCAGGTCCACGGCAACGTTTATGAGTGGGTGGCGGACTGCTGGCACGACGATTACGAGGGCGCGCCCACGGACGGCAGCGCCTGGCTGGAGGGCGATGGCGGCAACTGTTCCCGCCGTGTTCTCCGCGGGGGTTCCTGGAACTACGTCCCACGGTACCTGCGTTCCGCGAACCGCCTCGGGATCACCACCGTCAACCGGAGCGACAGCCTCGGGTTCCGGGTCGCCAGGACCCTTTAGGCCTTGTGGCTTTACCTCCTTACCTCTTGCGTCCCTTTGGGGCCCTTTGGGGGTCCAGGCCCGGGCCCTGGCGGGCCACGGGAATGCTGCGCATGCGCCGGACCGCCCGCTTTTTGGTTGTAATCGCCGCCGGGATGTGGTGGTGTCGCGGCCGGAACCGGGCGCCCGATCGGCGGGGGTGTCATGATGGAAATCACGCCCGACCTGGTGGCGCGCATCCTGCGGGAGCAGGGGCGTGGCGGCTGGTCGGTGGAAGGGGAGATCGGCCGCGGCGCTTTCGGGGGCGTATTCCGCGTCACCGATGGCAGCCGGCAGGCGGCGCTCAAGGCCTGGGTGGTGGAACGCCAGCGGGGCGCCGACGGGGACAGTGTGCTCTCCGCCGACAAGCGCCTGGACGACGAGTGGAAGCGCTTCGCCGACAGCCAGCACAAAAAGCTGCGCTCCGCCGCCCTGGTGGGGGTTCAGGACTTCTTCCGCCACGACCTGGAGACGGACACCAAAAACGCCCGCGCCGTGGCCGTGGTCCTCATGGACCACTATCCGGCCAACCTGCACGACTGGGTCATGGACCGCTTTCCCCTGTCCGCCGGGGAGGTACAACGGCTGTTCGAGGCGGTGGTGGGCCTTGTCGGCAAGCTGTACGCCGAGACGGGCTTTCTGTACGAGGACCTCAAGCCGCGCAACGTGCTCCTGGAAACGGACGGCACGGGCGCCGTGCTGGGCGATCTGGGCGGCCTGCGCAACGAGGCCAGCAGTTCCGGCCACGGGCAGTTCACGCCGGACTTCGCCGCGCCGGAGCGGCTGCGCGAGGGCCGGGCCCAGGGCGTGCCGTCCGTGGCCTATGCCCTGGGGTTGTTGGGCTACTGGCTGGCGGCCGGGCACGTGCCCTACGAAGACGACCCGCCCCTGACCCGGGCGCAGCGCCTGGCCGAGGAAGGGCTGCCCGGGAACGACACCATCGCCGACCGGCTGGCGCCCATTCGCCCGGCGGTGGAACGCTGCCTGCGCGACGATCCCGCCGCCCGGCCCCGGACCTTCGAGGCCGTGCTGGCCCCGGAGCCGGCGGGCGGGCGCTCTACGGTGAAGCCGACGCGCGGCCCGTCACCCGGCGGCGACAACCGCCGCCGCTGGCGGGCTGTTGCGGCCGCGGCGGCCGGGCTGGTGCTGCTGGCCGCCGGGGCGGGGGCGGGCGTGTGGTGGACGACGGGGCCGGCCGGCGCCCCCGAAAGCGCCACGACGCTGGCGGACACGGCGGGCGACGCGCCGGCAACCGCCCGCGACACCGATCCGGAACACGCCCCCGGTGACACCTTCCGCGACTGCCCGGAGTGCCCGAAGATGACGGTGGTGCCGTCGGGGTCGTTCAGGATGGGGTCGCCACCGTCGGAAGAGAACCGGGACGACAACGAGGGCCCGGTGCACGAGGTGACCATCGCGGAGCCCTTCGCGGTGGGGGTGTACGAGGTGACGTGGGCCCAGTGG
>CAJXLG010000180.1 GCA_913055885.1 uncultured Rhodospirillales bacterium | reverse complement strand
CCTGAGCCGGTGGAGGGCGATGCAGCGCATGGTGGAACGCCTGCCGCTCTCGGTGCCCGTGGACCATTACCACATCTCGAGCAGCTTCGGTAAGCGCGAGGACCCCATCAACGGCCGCATGGGCATGCATTACGGGCTTGATCTGGGCGCTGTCGAGGGCTCGCGGGTCTATGCGCCGGCCCCGGGCAAGGTGGTGGACGCGGGCTGGAACGGTCAGTACGGGCGTTTCGTGGAGATCGACCACGGCATGGGCGTCCATACACGCTACGGCCACCTGAAGGAGGCGCTCGTCGAGACAGGCGACAAGGTGACGTACCGCGACAAGATCGCGCTGGTGGGGAATTCCGGGCGCAGCACGGGTGCCCATCTGCACTATGAGGTGCAGGTGGACGGAGAGCCGGTGGATCCGTACAACTTCATCAAGGCGGGACGCTATGTTTTTAAAGAACAGTAAGCGGGCCAGCAACAACAGCGGCGGGACCGCCCAGGCGCCCGCCAAGCCCTCTGCCGCAAGCCGCAACGCGGCCGCCGGGAATGCCGGCCCCTCGCTTTTCAGTGCCGATCTCGCCATAACCGGCGACATTGTCAGCGAGGGGGAAATCCAGATCGATGGCAGCATTAACGGGGACGTCAAGTGTACCAACCTGACCATCGGTGAAAGCGGCACCATTACCGGCGAGGTGCATGGCGACACCATCCGCATTCACGGGCGCGTGGAGGGGCAGGTCTACGGCAAGACGGTGTTCCTCTCCAAGACGGCCCGGGTCATCGGCGACATCAGCCACGAAAGCCTTGCCATCGAGCCCGGGGCCTACATGGAAGGCCATTGCCAGCACGTGGAACAGCAGCAGGGCCGGGGGAGCGCAAGCGGCCGCGCTTCGGAAACCCGGAAGGCTTCCGGCAGATCGACGGCGGGCGAGGACAAGCCGGCCGGGGAGGCCGCCGGCGGCGAGGACACCACGGCCAAGGGGGCGGCCGCGGCGAGCGCTGGTTGACGCCGCGCCGCGCCGCGCGCCCCTGACGGGAAGGGGGCCCGGTCGCGCTCTTACCGCGAGATGTTGAGGGCGGCCGGCAGGGAGCGGGCCACCTCCGTGTTGCCGAGTTGGCGGCTGTAGACCTGCGTGGCTTCCAGGACCCGCTGAACGTAGTTGCGGGTCTCGCTGAACGGAATCCATTCCACCCAGTCGATGACATTGACCTCCGGATCGCGCGGATCCCCGAAACGGTCCATCCAGTCCTCCACCCGGCTCATGCCGGCATTGTAGGCCGCGAGGGCCAGCACCACCGAGCCCTCGTACCGCTCAAGCAGAATCTCCAGGTAGCGTGCGCCCAGGCGCAGGTTGTAGCGGGCGTCGGCAATGAGTTTCCGGCGGGAGAAGCGCATCTCGGCGTGGCGCGCCATGCGGCTTGCCGTGGCAGGCATGAGCTGCATGAGGCCGCGGGCGCCGGCCGGGCTGATGGCGTTGGTCTTGAAGGCGCTCTCCTGTTGCGCGACGGCCAGGAGAAGGGGCCGGTGGATGCCGGAAACCCGCGGCAGGTCGGGTACGGGATAGGCGGAGGCGATGAGCCGGATGCCTTCCTCCAGGGCTTCCTTGGCGCCGCGCACCGAAAGGTCGTGGCGGCCATAGCGGCGCGACAGGGCCGTCACCAGGGCGTGCTGGCCCGGCGTTTCCGCCCGGTCGTGCATTTCCAGGATGAAGGGGGCGATGTATCCCGTCCGGTCCAGGGCGCCCAGCTGCCGCACCACCCTGGTCATGGTCCAGGCGTTGAAGGCCTGCATGTCCTGCGCCGTTGGCAGGGGGTCGGCGGGCAGGGGCCAATCGCCACGCTCGTCCAGCCGCGAGGCGGCGAGCTGGCCGTAATACGTGGTGGTGTGGCGGGCGGCGCGCCGATACCATTTTTTTGCCGCCTCCCTGGCGCCCTGTGCCTCACGGGCCCGGCCGGCCCAATAGGCCCCGCGCGTCAGGCTGATGGGATAGCTCACGTTGTCGTACAGCTTGCGGAAATGGCCGAACGCCGTCTCCGGCGCGTTCCGGAAACGCAGGGCGATCCACCCCGACAACCATTCGGCCTTGGCCAGCTCGACCCCGTCCGTCTGGCCGTGCTGGCTGGCGACGCGATAGGCGCGCCGGGGCGCGTCGTGGGCCAGGGCGTAACGGGCCAGAAGCTGGCGCTGCGGCCACCAGATGTCTTCGCGTCCGGGATCGCCGGGATGCTGCAGGAGGAGGTCGATGGCGCGTTCCTCCATGCCGTGCCGGCGCCGCCACGCCACGCGCTCATAAACGAGGCCCGGATGGTCCACCAGATCGTCGGGAACGGCGGCGACGGCGGGATCCACGCCGGGGACGTCGTGGCGCAGCATGATCCGGGCCCGGGCCAGCTTCTCCCAGCCGTCACGCACGAAGGGGAACATGCGCCGCGGCGCCTCGCTCAGGCCGTCCCACAGCAGGCGGTTCAGGCGCTTGCGATGGTCGGCCCGGTCCACGGCGTCGCTGAACCTGTCCAGGAAGCGTTTTTGCTGGTTGCGGCCGAAACTGAGTTCCAGCCAGGCCCGGCGGGCCACCCTGGCCGCCGCCTCACGGCGTTCCGCGGCCTTCAGGGCCTCGGCGAGGGCGATGGCGCCGTTGCTGGTGCGTGGCTCGCGGTCGCCGGACTCGTAGAAGGCCAGCACCAGGTCGTCGGGTGTGTCCACTTCGAGGGCCTGTTCCGCGCGTTCCTGGAGGCGCCAGGACAGCGGCCAGTCCGGGTGCTTGCGGATGAAATCGGTGACCTCGCGGAACGTGGCATCGGAACCCGGTGCCCGGTACCAGAGCCAGCGAATGACCCGGCGGGGCAGGGGATCGTCCGCCTCGCGGGCCGTTTCCAGGGCCTCGTCCCACGCATCCGCCTTGACCGCGTCGAACGCCTTGCGGTACGTCTCCCTGTCCTCGGGTGACAGGAGCGACGCCCGCGTGGGCGCGGAGGCCGCGACCACGACCGCAACGGCGTAGACGAGGACGCGTCTCACGTTCCCATTCTCCCGGCTGGCGTCAGGGGCGGGCCCTATCCCGATTCGGCGACGTTTCATTATAGGGCGCCGGATGCGCCGCAACAACCCGTTCCCGCCCGGGTGGGGGACGTCCGGACCGACGCACGAAACTGTGGGGAGGGAAGCCATGTTCCAGGGGTGCTTCACGGCCCTGATGACACCGTTCCGCGACGGCGGCGTGGACGAGACCGCCTTCCAGGATTTCGTCGAGTGGCAGATCAACCAGGGTGTTCACGGCCTGGTCCCCTGCGGGACCACGGGCGAGTCCCCCACGCTGACCCACGACGAGCATCGCCGCGTGACAGAGCTGTGCATCGAGGCGGCGAACGGGCGGGTGCCGGTGATTGCCGGGGCCGGCTCCAACTGTACGGACGAGGCCGTGGCCCTGGCGAAGCATGCGCGCTCGGCCGGCGCCGACGCGGCGCTCGTGGTCACGCCCTACTACAACAAGCCCGTCCAGGAAGGGCTCTATCAACACTTCAAGGCCGTGCACGATTCGGCCGACATCCCGATCATCATCTACAACATCCCGGGCCGCAGCGTGGTGGACATGAGCGTCGAGACCATGGCCCGGCTGGCGGAACTGCCCAACATCGTCGGCGTCAAGGACGCCACCAACGACCTGACGCGCCCCGTGCGCACCCGCCTGGAAATCGGCCCCGACTTTGCCCAGCTCTCGGGCGAGGACGGCACGGCCCTCGCCCTCATGGCGCAGGGCGGCCACGGCGTCATCTCCGTGACCGCGAACGTGGCCCCGCGCTTCATGGCGGAGCAGCATACCGCCTGGATGAACGGCGACCTGGCGCGGGTGGGTGCCCTGCGGGACGCCCTCATGCCGCTGCACCGGGCCCTGTTCATGGAATCCAACCCGTCGCCCACGAAGTACGCCGCCAGCGTGCTGGGCCTGTCCACGGACGAGGTGCGCCTGCCGCTCATTCCGGTGAGCGATGGCACGCGGGCGGCCGTGCGCGCGGCCCTGGCGCACGCCGGCATCCTGGCGCAGTGAGCGGCATGCCCGATCGAGCGCGGACACCAACCAGAAGGAGGATGTCATGGGCGGCGGCGTGAAGATCCAGAACGGCATGACCGTCGCCCAGAACCGGCGCGCCCGCCACAACTACACCCTCCACGAGACCTACGAGGCGGGGCTGGAGCTGCTGGGAACGGAGGTGAAGTCCCTGCGCGAGGGCCGCTGCAACATCCAGGAGGCCTATGCCCAGCCCATCGACGGGGAGATCTGGCTCCTCAACGCCAACATCCCCGAATACGCGCCGGCCACGCACTTCAACCACCGCCCCACGCGGCCGCGCAAGCTTCTGCTTCACAAGAACGAGGTCCGCAAGCTCGTTGGTGCCGTGACCAAGCAGGGCATGACCATCATCCCGCTGTCCGTCTATTTCACCACGCGGGGCCTGGCGAAGGTGAACGTCGCCCTGGCCAAGGGGAAGCGCAAGCCGGACAAACGCGAGACGGAAAAGCAGCGCGACTGGGCCCGCGAAAAGGCGCGTCTCCTGCGGGAAAAGGGGTAGGGGGGACTCCCGGAGGACTCCCGGCTATACCCCGGCCGCTACGCGCGCCGTCTCCACGGCGCTCCGGAACATGCCGGGGGTCAGGCGGCCCGTGTTGGTGTTGTAGCGGGAGCAGTGGTAGCTGTCCACGAGGGCGCGGCCGTCGGGCAGGGCATGGTGGGTGCCGTGGCCGAACGGGCAATCGGCCTGGCGCACGCCCAGGGCGCCGAGAACGGCGTTGTGGGCCACGCGGCCCAGGGCCAGTACGGCGGCCAGGCGCGGCATGGCCGCCATCTCGTCCGCCAGGAAGGGCCGGCAGGCGCGGATTTCGGCTCCGGTGGGCTTGTTCTCCGGCGGCACGCACCGGACGGCGTTGGTGACCCGCGCCTCACGCAGGGTCAGCCCGTCGTCGCTGCGGGCTTCGTAGGTCCCGGTGGCAAGCCCCAGGTCGCGCAGGGTGGGATAGAGCAGGTCCCCGGCGTAGTCCCCGGTGAAGGGCCGCCCGGTGCGGTTGGCCCCCTGGAGTCCGGGAGCCAACCCCACCACGAGCACGGCCGCTTCCGCGGGACCGAACGCGGGTACCGGCGCATTGAACCAGTCGGGCCGGGCGACCCGGTTGCGCTCGCGGAAATCCGCAAGGCGTTGACACCGGGCGCAATCGGCCGGCGGAGCGGCGGGTGCGGTGCTCACAGGCTTCCCGGCTGCACCGAAACCAGATCGCCGTCACCCCCCTCGGGATCGGGCTCGTCCTCAGGCTCACCGCCCTGGTCCGAGGAAGGACCGCCGCTGGAGCCGCCGCGGCCGCGACCGCCGCCGTGGACCCGTTCGATGGCGGACTGAAGTTCCTGCAGCTCCAGGAAGTTGTCCGCCTGCCGCCGCAGCTCGTCGGCCCCCATGGGCGGCTGGGAGCGGATGGGGCTCACC
>CAJXLG010000179.1 GCA_913055885.1 uncultured Rhodospirillales bacterium | reverse complement strand
CTGTGCGCCGGCGCCGGCGGGTTCATGGCCACCGGCCGGCCGTCGACCAGTTCATACCGGGTGTCCGTGCCGTCGTTCCAGTCGAGGAATGTGGCGACGTCCATCCGTTCCGGCGGCTGCTTCGTCTGTTCCGTCATGCCCTGCCTTTTCGCCAGTGTTTTCCGAGTCTACCGCACGCCCCCCCGTGCCGCCAAACCGCCCCCTTCCCGCTCCCGGCGTTTGGCGCTAGGATGCGCCGCATGACCGACATGCCGCGCTACCCTCACCGCCACCTCCTGGGCATCCAGGGGCTCCATCCGCCGGAGATCAACGCGCTCCTGGACCTTTCGGAGCGTTACGCCGAACAGAATCAGGGCGCCGACAAGAAGGATTCCACCCTTCGGGGGCGCACCGTCATCAACCTTTTCTTCGAGAATTCCACCCGCACCCGCACGTCCTTCGAGCTGGCCGGCAAGCGCCTGGGCGCCGACGTCATCAACATGCAGGTGGCGACCAGTTCCGTGGCCAAGGGCGAGACCCTCATCGACACGGCCATGACCCTCAACGCCATGCACGTTGACGTGCTCGCCGTGCGCCATCCCGATTCCGGAGCCGTCCAGCTTCTCTCGGAGAAGACCAACTGCGCCGTCATCAACGGCGGCGACGGCCGCCACGAGCACCCCACCCAGGCCCTGCTCGACGCCCTCACCATCCGCCGGCGCAAGGGCCGGCTGGAGGGGCTCACCGTGGCCATCTGCGGTGACGTGCTGCACAGCCGGGTGGCCCGCTCCAACATCCACCTCCTGAACACCATGGGCGCCCGCGTGCGGGTGGTGGCGCCACGCACCCTCCTGCCCTCCGGCGTGGAGACCCTGGGGGTGGACGTTTATCACGACATCACGGAGGGCGTGCGCGGCTGTGACATCATCATGATGCTCAGGCTCCAGCAGGAACGCATGCAGGGCAGCTACGTCCCCTCGGTACGCGAGTTCTTCCGCTTCTTCGGCCTGGACTACGCCAAGCTCGCCAACGCCGCGCCGGACGCCCTCATCATGCACCCCGGCCCCATGAACCGCGGCGTGGAGATCGATTCCGACCTGGCCGACGATTTCGAGCGTTCCGTCATCCGCGAACAGGTGGAAATGGGCGTCGCCGTGCGCATGGCCTGCCTGGAGGCCCTG
Source organism: uncultured Rhodospirillales bacterium (assembly GCA_913055885.1). Lineage (GTDB taxonomy): Bacteria > Pseudomonadota > Alphaproteobacteria > Rhodospirillales > CAJXLG01 > CAJXLG01. Next base: position 4,304 of record CAJXLG010000179.1, on the reverse strand, counting down.
GCCGCCAACGCCGAAAGCAGCGCAGGAGGCGCCGCATGACCGGGGCCCGACCCTACCGCACCGCCTACGTCAACGCCCGCCTGCTCGACCCGGCGAGCGGCCTGGACGCCCGTGGCAGCCTGCTCACCGAGGGCGAGACCATCGTGGGGCGGGGGCCCGATACCCTGGCGGACGGCATCCCCGACGACGCCGCCGTGGTGGACTGCGACGGCCTGTGCCTTGGGCCCGGCCTCGTGGACATGCGGGTTCATCTGCGCGAGCCCGGCGCCGAGCACAAGGAAACCCTGCAGACGGGCGGCGCCGCGGCCGTCGCCGGCGGTGTCACCTCCATGGTGTGCCTGCCCGACACGGACCCCGTCATCGACGACGCCGCGGCCGTGGAGTTCATCGCCCGCCGTGCGCGCCAGATCGGGCTCACCAAGGTCTATCCCTACGCCGCCGCCACGCGCGGCTTCGACGGCCAGCACCTGGCGGAAATGGGGCTGCTGGCGGAGGCCGGGGCGTGCGCCTTCACCGACGGGGCGCGCACCATCGCCGACGCCCAGGTGATGCGCCGCGCCCTCACCTACGCCAGCACCTTCGGCCTGCTCATCGTCCAGCATGCGGAGGAGCCGAGCCTGGCGGCGAACGGCGCCATGACCTCGGGCGCCCTGGCGACGCGCCTGGGGCTGCCGGGCATTCCGCGCGAGGCCGAGGCCATCATGCTGGACCGCGACGTGCGGCTGGCGGAAATGACCGGGGCGCGCTATCACGCGGCGCATGTCTCCACGGCGTCGGGGCTGGCCGTGCTGCGAAAGGCGCGCGAGCGCGGCCTGCCCGTGACGTGCGACACCGCCCCGCCCTATTTCGCCCTCAACGAGCTGGCCGTGGGCGACTACCGCACCTTTGCCAAGCTTTCGCCGCCCCTGCGCGCCGAGGAGGACCGCCTGGCCATCGCCGAGGGAGTGCGCGACGGCAGCATCGACGTGGTCGCCAGCGACCACTCGCCGCAGGACCAGGATTCCAAGCGCCAGCCCTTCGCCGAGGCGGCCTTCGGCGGCGCCGGCCTGGAAACCCTCCTGCCCGTCACCCTCCAGCTCTATCACCAGGGCGCCCTCGACCTGCTGACCTGCCTGGAACGCCTGACAGTGGCCCCGGCGCGGCTGCTTGACCTGCCCGCCGGCACACTTGAACCGGGCACACCCGCCGATCTTGTCCTGTTCGACCCGGACGCCGGCTGGCGCGTGGAAGCCGACGACCTGCATTCCAAGTCCAAGAACAGCCCGTTCGACGGCATGCCCGTCCAGGGCCGGGTGTTCCGGACGGTGGTGGACGGCCGCCCCGTCTTCACCGGCGAGGCCCGCTGAGCCATGAGCCAGGCTCTCGCCCTCGCCGTGGCGCTCGTGGCCGGTTACCTGCTCGGGTCCGTGCCTTTCGGGCTGGTGCTCACGCGCCTTGCCGGCCACGGCGATATCCGCCGCATCGGATCGGGCAACATCGGGGCGACCAACGTCCTGCGCACGGGCAACAAGCCGCTGGCCGGCGTGGTGCTCGTGCTCGACGCCGGCAAGGGGGCCATCGCGGCGGCGGCGGGCATGGCCCTCTGGGGCCCCGACGCCGGGCTGGTGGCCGGGGTGACGGCCGTGATCGGCCACAACTTCCCCGTATGGTTGGGTTTCCGCGGCGGCAAGGGCGTCGCCGCCAGCCTGGGCGTGCTGCTGGTGACGGCGTGGCCGGCGGGGCTGCTGGCCGTGGCGACATGGCTGGCCGTCGCCGGCATCACCCGCTATTCTTCCCTGGCCGCCCTGCTCGGCCTGGGGCTGGCCCCCGTCTACGCCTGGTTTCTCTATACGCCCCATGCGGCGCTCGGCGCCCTCGTCCTTGCGCTCCTCGCCCTGGTGCGGCACCGGGACAACATCCGTCGGCTGATTCGCCGCGAGGAAAGCCGCATCACCCTGAGCCGGGGCCGCGGGCAGCCTTAACCCGGATTTTGCGCGCGGCCATCGACCCTGTGCAAGATCCGGGTTAACAACAATCTTTATTCATTTTTGTATCATTTGAACGGAAACGATCCAGCAACGCGCATGGGACTCCGGGACCGGCAATCAACAAGTCTTACAACATTAGCTGCAATTAATATAAAACCATGCGACTATTGCATGGCACCTTGACATTCATCAAACTGACACCGCTCAATACAACCGCGCAGCGGCACAACGGTCCGGGGAGGAAAGATGATGAAACGCACCAGCCTCATGACCGCGGCGGCCGGCGCCCTGGCCCTGGTCGTGGCGGCCGGCCCCGCGCAGGCCTTCGACAAGAGCGCCTACAAGGACCTGGCCACGCAGACCGTGCGCAAGGCCATTTCCGGCAACATCAACAACGTGGACGCCCTCATCAAGAAGCAGGAGGAGCTCATCCAGCTCGGCGTCAAGGGATGCCGGCAGTACGCCAAAAACAGCGACAAGCACACGAAGCTCATGAACCTCGTCGCCGACCACGCGAGCGACATGAAAAAGATGAGCCTGGACGAGATCGAGAGCGCCTGGCACGAGGGCGGCTTCCTCAAGGAGAACGGCATCAAGTACGAAGACCTCGACCACTTCGGAAAGGCCGTCAGTCTCATGGACGCGGTGGTCCACCCGGCCACCACCTACATCCTTCTCAACAAGTACAAGAAAACGGGCAATGCCGCCCTTCTGGACCAGGTCAAGGGCGAGTTGACCGAGGTTCTGGACCATATGAAGCACATCTAGACCTCGTGACGGCCGTTCCGGCGCACGCCGGGACGGCTGCTCGCCTGTTCCGAACCGGGGGGAGCCGGAACCATGCGCTTGTCCATCGCCCACAAAATGCTCGCCGGTTTCATCGCCGTGGCGGTCATCGCCTCCGTGGCCGGCGTCATCGGGGTTTTTGCCGTCGGCAGCGTGGCCGAGAAGGGCCGCGTCGTGCGCCAGGAATACCTGCCCATGGCCGACGCCTCCATGGAGGCGGTGATCCGCCTGGAGCGCACCATGCGCCACGCCCAGGGGTATCGCAGCGTCTACACGGACCTGGAGAAACACCGCCAACACATCCAGGAAGGCCTGGGCGATTTCAACATGTTCAACGCCATGCTCCTGCACGGCACGGAGAGCAAGGCGTTCCGGGACTCCCCGGCGGGCGAGATGTACCGCAAGGATGGCATCGACATCGTCATCCCCCACCCGCCGCGCGGCAAAGTGAAAACCCTCGCCAAGAAGACCGACAAGGCCTTCGGCGCCTTCAAAACGCACGTGAAGGCCCTAACGGACGCGCACGACAAGCGCACCAGGTACGTTTTCGACTACAAGGGCCACCGCTACAACATCATCAGCTTTCTGGAATACCTGGACATCAAGCTTCGCGACTGGGCCGGGCGGCTGCAGGATTCGGCGCGTTTCAACGTGCCCTTCGACGGCCTGACCGAGCCGGCCAAAAGCCCCTTCGCCAAGTGGTACAAGACCTTTGAATCGCCGGATCCGAAACTTGCCTCCCTGCTGCAAGAGCTGGCCGAGGTCAACAAGAAGGTCTACAACCTCCCCGAGGAGGTGAACAACGCGCCGGACGCCGACAAGATGCAGGTCTACCAGCGCGGCCGGACGCGGTATGTCGCCAACGCGCTGCAGATCCTGAGCCGGGCCCGCAAGCACATCACGCCCGTCTACCGCGACCTGGCGGACAGGGAGGCCGGCGCCGCGCGGCAGATGGACGCCACGGCCCGCAAGGTCGCCGGCCTTCTCGGCAAGCTGGAGGATGAAGTGGGCCGGCGCCTGGACGCCGCGCGCAAGGACGCCAACACCACGGCCAGCACCGCCAGCACGTGGACCGTCGGCGCCGTGGTCGCGGGCCTCGTCATCGCCATCGTCCTCGGCATCATCCTGGGTCGCGGCCTGACGAAACCCGTCACCCGCATGACGGCCGCCATGAAGCGCCTGGCCGACAACGACCTGGAAGTGGAGATCCCCGCCCGCCAGCGCACCGACGAAATCGGCGACATGGCCGGCGCCGTCCAGGTCTTCAAGGACAACGCGCAGGAAGTCCAGCGCCTGCAGAAGGAACAGGAGGAAAAGGACCGGAAGGCCGCCGAGGAACGTCGCGAGCTCATGAACCGCATGGCGGGCGACCTGGAAAGTTCCGTGGGCCACGTGGTGCAGACGGTCTCCTCCGCCGCCACGCAACTCCAGAGCACGGCGCAGTCCATGTCCTCCATTTCCGAGGAAACCTCCAGCCAGGCCGACACCGTCTCCGACGCGGCGGGGCAGGCCTCCACCAGCGTGGCCACGGCGGCGTCCTCCGCGGAGGAG
>CAJXLG010000178.1 GCA_913055885.1 uncultured Rhodospirillales bacterium | reverse complement strand
GACAACGACGTTCTCCCGAGCCCCGGACGCAAACCTCATCCGCCCCCATTCGCTTGTTTAGCGAAACGGTGCGGTCGTGTGAAGGAGTCAGCCGTGCTCCTGGAGGAGGCGGGCCGCGTGCAGGGCGTTGTAGGTGAGAACGCCGTCGGCGCCCGCCCGCCGGAAGCCCAGCAGGCTCTCCAGCACGACGCGGTCGGCATCCAGCCAACCCCGGTCGGCCGCCGCCTGCACCATGGCGTACTCGCCGCTCACCTGGTAGGCGAACACGGGCACGCCGAAGGTGCTCTTTACCCGCTGGATGACGTCGAGGTAGGGAAGGCCCGGCTTGACCATCACCATGTCGGCCCCTTCCTCGATGTCCATGCCCACCTCGCGCAGGGCCTCGTCCGTGTTCGCCGGGTCCATCTGATAGGTCTTTTTGTCCCCGCTCAGGGCGTCGGCCGTACCCACGGCGTCACGGAACGGACCGTAGAACGCGGAGGCGTATTTGGCGGAATAGCTCATGAGCCGCACGCCGGCATGGCCCGCCTCGTCCAGGGCGCGGCGCACGGCCCCCACGCGGCCGTCCATCATGTCCGACGGGGCGTTGATGTCGCAGCCGGCCTCCGCCTGCACCAGGGCCTGCTGGCACAGCACCTCGACGGTGCGGTCGTTGACCACCCGGCCGTCCACCACCAGGCCGTCGTGGCCGTCGCTGTTGAAGGGGTCGAGGGCCACATCGCAGATGACACCCAGGGACTCGCCGAAGCGGTCCTTCACGGCCTTCACCGCCCGGCATACCAGGTTGTCCGGGTTGGTCGCCTCGCGCGCGTCGGGCGTCTTGCGCTCGGCATCGAGGGCGGGAAACAGGGCCACCGCCGGGATGCCCAGGTCCACCGCCTCCCGCACCGCGGGCAGAAGCCGGTCGATGGTGTGACGGTAGACGCCCGGCATGGACGGTACCGGCTCGCTCTTGTGCCGGGCCTCGATGAAGAAAACCGGCCAGATGAGGTCCTGCGGCCCCAGCCGGCTCTCCGATACCATGCGCCGGGTCCAGCCGTCACGCCGGTTGCGACGCGGGCGGGTGGCCGGATAGCGGCCGAAGACGGTGACGCTGTTTCCCATGACGTGCCTGTCGATCGTTCGCGATGCCCCGGGTCAGGCCTTTTCCAGGGCCTGTTCCAGGTCCGCAATGATGTCGTCCACGTGTTCGAGGCCCACGGAGAGTCGCACATAACCCGGCGTCACGCCAGCCGCCTTCTGTTCCTCGGGGTCGAGCTGCTGGTGCGTGGTGGAGGCGGGGTGGATGGCGAGGGTGCGGGCATCGCCGATGTTGGCCAGATGATACACGAGCTCCAGGGAATCGATGAAGCGTTTGCCCGCCTCCTCGCCGCCCTTGAGCTCGAATCCCACCAGGCCGCCATAGCCGCCCTTCATGCAGGCGTCGGCGCGGCGCCGGGATTCGCCTTCCTGGTGGGCGGGATGGATGACCTTTTCCACCTTGGAATGGCGGCCCAGGTAGTCGGCGATGCGGGCGGCGTTGTCGCTGTGCGCGCGGATGCGCAGGGGCAGGGTCTCCAGACCCTGGATGATCTGCCAGGCGTTGAACGGGCTCATGGCGGCGCCCAGGTCACGGAGCTGCACCACCCGCTGGCGCAGGTGATAGGCGATGGGCCCGATGTCCTGCACCTCGTCCGTCCAGATGACGCCGTGGTAGCTGGGATCGGGCTGGGCCAGCAGGGGGAAGCGGTCGGCATGCGCCGCCCAGTCGAAGGTGCCGCCGTCGACGATCAGCCCCCCGAGCGACGTGCCGTGGCCCCCCAGGTACTTGGTGCAGGAATAGACGATGATGTCGGCGCCGTGGTCCAGTGGCCGGCACAGAACCGGGGCCGCCGTGTTGTCCATGATGAGCGGAATGCCGCGCGCATGGGCCACGTCCGCCACCTCGCGGATGGGGAACACGTTGAGCTTGGGGTTGGGCAGGGTCTCGGCGTAATAGGCGCGCGTTTTCTCGTCCGTGGCCTCGGCGAAAGCCTGCGGATCGGCCGGGTCCACGAAGCGCACCTCGATGCCCATGCTGCGGACGCTGTTGGCGAAAAGGTTCCACGTGCCGCCGTAGATGTCCGTGGAACAGACGAAATTTCCCCCGCCTGGGCGATGGTCAGGATGCTGAACAGGGAGGCCGCCTGGCCGGAACTCACCCCGAGCGCCGCCACGCCGCCCTCGAGCGCCGTCACGCGGCCTTCCAGCACCGCCGTGGTGGGATTCATGATGCGGGTGTAGACGTTGTTCAGCGCCTCCCACGCATACCGGCTGGGCTCGGCGAAGACGGTGGCGGCGTGATCGGTGCTTTCGAACTGGTAGCTGGTGGTCTGGTAGATGGGCACGGCCACCGAGTTGGTGGCGGAATCCTTGCGGTAGGCCCCGTGCAGGCAGATGGTCTCGGGCCGGGTCGCCTTGTCGCTCATGGTGTGTCTCCCCCTTCTCGCGCCCCCGCAGGGAATGGAACCGCCGGATGCCGGTGCGGGCATCGTGGCCCCTCCGCCGTCAACGGCCCGGAATCGTTGCCCGGTCGTGCATCCGTTTCGGCCGAAGGATCGGGGCGGGGACGGGTCGTGTCAAGGATTTTAATCACATGTTTTGTGTTGTTCTGAAAATTAGACAAGAAATAACTGTAGAAAAAAGGCCGTTGGAGCCCTTCGCCCCAGCGCGCTAGGATCATCCCCGATCAGCCAATGGATCACGGCCGATGACGGACGAAAGCACATTCACGCGTGAGGATCTCCGGGTCTCCGTCGAGGGCGGGGTGGGCTGGCTCACCATGGACCGGCCGCGGGCCATGAACGCCCTCACGCTGGAGCAGGTGCGCGCCATGACGGGCGCGCTGCGCGCCTGGGCCGACGACGATCGGGTGCGCCTCGTGGTGATCGAGGGGGCAGGGGATCAGGCCTTCTGCGCCGGGGGCGACATCCGGGCCCTGTACGAGGCCTACAAGCGCGGCGATCTGGATTTCCAGTACACCTTCTACCGCGAGAAATACGCCCTCAACCAGCTCATTTACCGCTACCCGAAACCCTTCGTGGCGTTCATGGACGGCATGACCATGGGCGGCGGTGCGGGGGTGTCGGTTCACGGCTCGCACCGGGTGGCGACGGAGAACCTGGTCTACGCCATGCCCGAAACGGGGGTGGGGCTCTTCCCCGATGTCGGCCACACGTGGTTCCTGCCGCGCCGGCCGGGCCACACGGGCTACTACCTGGGGCTCATCGGCGCGCGCATCCAGGCGGCCGACGCCATGGACCTGGGGATCACCACCCATTTCATCCCGCGCGAGCGCCTGCCCGAGGTGCGTCAGGCCCTGTCCGGGGTGGATGCCGCCGACGACGCCCACGCCGCCGTGACCTGGGCCCTCGATCTGTACCAGGAAGTGCCCGGTGCCGGGGCACGCGGGCCCCTCATGCAGCACCAGAACACCATCGAGCGCTGCTTCGCCCGGGATTCCGTTGAGGGGGTGCGCGACGCCCTGGCGGCCGAGGGCGGCCCCTTCGCCGAACAGACCCTGGCCAGCCTCGCGGGCCGCTCGCCCACCAGCCTCAAGGTGACCCTCAAGGCCCTGCGGGCCGGGGCGGCCCTGGATTTCGAGCGCGCCCTGATGATGGAATACCGCCTCGCCACGCGGTTCATGCACGGCCACGACTTCTTCGAGGGCATCCGGGCGCTGCTCGTCGACCGGGACAAGACGCCCCAATGGTGGCCCACGAGGTTGGAGGCGGTGGACGAGAGCATCGTCGATGCCTATTTCAAACCCATGGAGACCCTGCCCGAGCTGACGTTCGGGTAACCGCCGGGACCGCGCGCATGGTCAAGGAAGTTCTGTACGAGTTCGTCCAGCAGGGGAATTCCCTCAAGGTCTGCGCCATCGATCCGGAGACGAACACCGAGGTCTCCATCGTGGGGCCGCCGCACTATGAGCGCGACACCCTGAAGATGTGGGCGCGGCGCAAGCTGGAGCGCGTCGTCCGCAAGAAAAAGTGGGCCAACCGCAAACGCCGGGAATCCCGCGACAACGGATTCTACGCCTGATGGCCCACGGCGCGCCGGCCGCGGCCACGTCCGGGTTGGCGGCCGCCCCCACATGTGGTAACAAGACCCGCCCGGCGGGACCGGGCATCGCACGCCTTCCGCCCGGCCCGTCAACAAGAACAGTATCCCAGGGAGGCCCGCGCCATGACCAGCGAAACGATCGCCGTCGCCGGCGACCACGCCGGCTTCGACCTCAAGGAGACGCTCAAGAGCGACCTCCAGGAAATGGGCTACGAGGTGGTGGACCTGGGCACGCACAGTCGCGAGTCCGTGGACTATCCGGATTTCGCCAACGCCATGGCCCAGGCCCTGAGCGACGGCCGCGCTCAGCGCGGGGTGCTGGTCTGCGGCACGGGGCTGGGCATCAGCATTTCCGCCAACCGGCATCCGCACATCCGCGCGGCGCTGGTGCACGAGTCCCTGAGCGCGCGCATGGCCCGGCAACACAATGATGCCAACTGCATCGTCTTCGGTGGCCGCATGGTGGGCATCGAGATCGCCCGCGACTGCCTGAAGGCCTTCCTTGCCACGGAATTCGAAGGGGGCCGGCACGAACAGCGTGTCGCCAAGATGAGCCCCCGCTGACCGCTTAACTGCAACGAGGACCGTTCGATGGCCGACATCCGACCCGATGCTTTTTTCACCGCCGCTCTGGACGAGCGCGACCCCGACGTGCTGCGCAGCATCCAGGGCGAGCTGAACCGCCAGCAGGGCCAGCTCGAACTCATCGCCTCCGAGAACATCTGCTCCCGCGCCGTCATGGAGGCCCAGGGGAGCGTGCTCACCAACAAGTACGCCGAGGGCTATCCCGGCCGGCGCTATTACGGCGGCTGTGAATATGTGGACGAGGCGGAGACGCTGGCGATCGAGCGCGCCAAGGCGCTGTTCAATTGCCAGTACGCCAACGTTCAGCCGCACTCGGGCGCCCAGGCCAACGGCGCCGTGATGCTGGCGCTCCTCAAGCCCGGCGACACCATCATGGGCCTGTCGCTGGAGGCCGGCGGCCATCTGACGCACGGCGCGCCGCCCGCCATGTCGGGCAAGTGGTTCAACGCCGTGCAGTACGGCGTGCGCAAGGAGGACGCCCGCATCGACATGGACGAGGTGGCCCGCCTGGCCGAGGAGCACCAGCCGAAGCTCATCATTGCCGGCGGCTCCGCCTACCCGCGCCACATCGATTTCGCCCGGTTCCGCGAAATCGCCGACTCCGTGGGCGCCTGGTTCCTGGTGGACATGGCACACTTCGCCGGCCTGGTTGCCGGCGGGGCCCATCCCAACCCGCTGGACCACGCCCACCTGGTGACCACCACCACCCACAAGACCCTGCGCGGCCCGCGCGGCGGCATGGTGCTCACCAATGACGCGGACATCGCCAAGAAGATCAATTCGGCGGTCTTCCCGGGCCTCCAGGGCGGGCCGCTGATGCATGTCATCGCCGCCAAGGCCGTGGCCTTCGGCGAGGCCCTGCGGGGCGAGTTCC
>CAJXLG010000177.1 GCA_913055885.1 uncultured Rhodospirillales bacterium | reverse complement strand
CCCGACCTCCGGACGATGGGCGGTGAACCACCGCCTGCCCTGGACGCTGATTTCCGCGATCTCCTGAACGATGTCCTGTTCAAGCAGGATTGGTACAGGGATTACCGACGCGGCAGCGGCTGGGAAGACCTGCCGTTCGTCGGCCGCTTCCGCGGCAATGAATCTCCAGAAACGGTGGCCGCGGATATACGCGACATTCTGGAACTGGATGTGCGGCCCATTGGTTCGGTTCGCGGCCCGGACGCGCTGCTTACGGCCTTGAGTGAACGGGCTGAGGCCGCCGGCATATGGGTGATGCGGAACGGTGTCGTCGGCAACAATCCTCATCGTCCGTTGAGCGTGGATATGTTCCGGGGTTTTGCCCTGAGTGACCCGGTGGTCCCGCTAGTGTTCATCAACGGTAGAGATGCAAAGGCCGGCCAGGTGTTTACGCTGGCCCACGAGCTGGCCCACATCTGGTTCGGCCAAAGCGGCGTATCTGACCCCTTGCGGACGGCCAGCACGGAGATTGGCCAAGACCAGGACATGGAAGTGGCCTGTAACCGCACGGCCGAAGCGGTTCTCATGCCCGCCACGGCCGTTGAAGGGTTCTGGGCGTCGGACGTATCGCTCGAAGAAAATGTGGAACACGGCGTCCGGTTCTTCCGCGTCAGCAGGGCCGCTGTTGCCCTTCGCGCTTACCATTTTGGCATGGTACAACAAGAGGATCTTAGCGGTTTCCTGGAAGCAGAACGTGAGCGATGGCGGCGGGAACAGACAAGGGGCGACAACGCCGAAAGCGGCGGGGATTTCCATAAGACGGCACCGGCACGGCACGGAAACCGCTACCTGCGTGCCGTTGTTGGAAGTGCCATGGAAGGGGAACTCCTTATGCGAGACGCGGCGGCCCTTTTGAATGTAAAGCCGAAAACGATCATTAAGATGTACTACCAGCAATGATAAAATAGGTGGATAGATGGTGTATATTATGGACGCCAACGTTTTTATACAAGCAAAAAACGGGTATTATGCTTTTGATATTTGTCCCGGCTTTTGGGTGTGGTTGGACCGGATCGTCGATGATGGTCATGTTGTGACGATTGCCAAGGTGTATGACGAACTGGCGAACCAGGATGACGACCTCTCGATATGGATCAGGGAACGCCGGGAGGCACCATGGATTGAGGCCAATGACGCCCCCGAGATCCAGGCCGCTTTCGAGCAGGTAACTGCCTACGTCCATTCCATGGCGGTCCAGGATAGGGCCAAGGCTTGGTTCCTGGGCAAGGCTGATCCGTGGCTCATTGCCCGGGCTATGGTGAAAGGCGGCACCGTTGTGACCCACGAAAAACGTGATCCGGATGCCCGCAAGCGCGTAAAAATTCCAGACGTGGCGGATGCCTTCGGCGTCCCGTGTCAAGACACGTTCACCATATTGCGACTTCTGGAAGCCCGTTTCGTCCTTGACGGTGACGGAGTCGCCGCCTGACCCCGTGACATCGAGCCGTGGAAAGTGTATCCCTTGCTTGCGGAAGCAAGGGGTAGCACGAGGGCCATGAACTTCCTGGATTTCGAAAAGCCCATCGCCGACCTGGAAGGCAAGATCGAGGAGCTTCGCCACATCCAGGACGATTCGGGCGAACTGAACATCGCCGAGGAGGTGGCCAAGCTGGAGGCCAAGGTGGAGCGCCAGCTCCGCCAGACCTACAGCCGCCTCACGCCGTGGCAGAAGACCCAGGTGGCGCGCCATCCCGACCGGCCGCGCTTCCACGACTATATCGACGCCCTGGTGGCCGACTTCACGCCGCTCGCCGGCGACCGCACGTTCGGCGAGGACCCCGCCATCATCGGCGGCCTGGGCCGGTTCCAGGGCTTTTCCGCCGTCATCATCGGCCACGAAAAGGGCCACGACACGGAAACCCGCCTGCGCCACAACTTCGGCATGGCCCGGCCCGAGGGCTACCGCAAGGCGAAGCGCCTCATGGAAATGGCCGACCATTTCGGCCTGCCCGTCATCACCCTGGTGGACACGGCGGGCGCCTACCCCGGCGTGGACGCCGAGGCGCGCGGCCAGGCGGAGGCCATCGCCCGCTCCATCGAGACCTGCCTGAGCATCCGGGTGCCGCTCATCAGCGTCATCATCGGCGAGGGGGGCTCCGGCGGCGCCATCGCCCTGGCCGCCGGCAACCGCGTCCTGATGCTGGAGCATGCCATCTACTCCGTCATCAGCCCCGAGGGCTGCGCCTCCATCCTGTGGCGCAACCAGGAGCAGGTGCAGCAGGCGGCGGAGGCCCTGCGGCTCACCGCCCAGGACCTGTCCGGTCTGGGACTGGTGGACGAGGTGGTCCAGGAACCCCTGGGGGCCGCCCACCGCGAGCGCGACGAGGCCATCCGCCGCGTGGGCGAGGCCATCGAGCGGGTGCTGCACGACCTGGCGGGCCAGGACGGTGGCGTGCTGCGCCAGCAGCGCCGCGATCGCATCGTGGAGATGGGGCGCGGCGCGGCGTGACGGCCGCGGCCGTCACGGCCCGGGCGGCGGGTCGTTCAGGACGTAGTCCAGCGGCGGCCGCGACAGGTGCTCGGGGAAGGTGGCCTCCACGGACAGGGCGTCGTGCAGCATGGCGTGGTACTCGGGCCGGGCGATCTCGCGGGCCCCGAACTGCTGCAGATGCTCCGTGACGAACTGGGTGTCCAGGAGCGTGAAGCCGCCGGCGCGCAGCCGCGCCACCAGGTGCACCAGGGTCACCTTGCTCGCCTCGGGCCGGCGCGAGAACATGCTCTCGCCGAAGAAGGCGCCGCCCAGCGCCAGGCCGTAGAGCCCGCCCACGAGGATGCCGTCCTGCCACGCTTCCACGCTGTGGGCCAGGCCCAGGTCGTGCAGGTCGTGGAAGAGGTGGGCGATCTCCTCGTTGATCCAGGTGTCGTCGCGGCCCGGGCCGGGCTCGGCGCAGCCGTCCAGCACCTCCTGGAAGGCCACGTCACAGGTGATGGTAAAAGGGTCCCGGCGCACCGTGCGGCGCAGCCGGCGCGGCACGTGAAATCCCGCCAGCGGCAGGATGCCGCGCGGGTCCGGGTCCACCCACTGGATGCGCGGGTCGTCGCGGCTGCGGGCCATGGGGAAGATCCCCGCCGCGTAGGCGCGGATGACCAGTTCGGGTGTTACCGGGAACATGATCACGCCTGGGCCGCCTCGACGTACTTTTCCAGCCAGTGGATGTCGTAGACGCCGTTCACGAAATCGGGCGCCGTCAACAGGTCCATGTGCAGCGGGATGGTCGTCTGCACCCCTTCCACCACGAACTCCTCCAGGGCCCGGCGCAGACGCATGAGGCACTCGTTGCGTCCGTTGCCGTGAACGATGAGCTTGGCGATCATGCTGTCATACGTGGGCGGAATGCGGTAGCCCGAATAGAGGGCCGAATCCACGCGCACGCCCAGGCCGCCCGGCGCGTGGTACTCCGTGACGCGCCCCGGCGAGGGGGCGAAGGTGTGCGGATTCTCGGCGTTGATGCGGCACTCGATGGCGTGGCCGCACAGGTTCACGGACTCCTGCCCGTACTCCAGCGGCGCCCCGGCCGCCAGGCGGATCTGTTCGCGCACCAGGTCCACGCCGCTGATCATCTCCGTCACCGGGTGCTCCACCTGGAGCCGGGTGTTCATCTCGATGAAGTAGAACTTCCCGTCCTCGTACAGGAACTCCATGGTGCCCAGGCTGGAGTAGCCCAGGCTGGCCGCCGCCTCGCGCGCCAGGTCGCCGATGGCGGCGCGCTGGTCGGCGTTGAGGGCGGGGGAGGGCCCTTCCTCCACCACCTTCTGGTGCTTGCGCTGGAGGGAGCAGTCGCGCTCGCCCAGGTGGATGACGTTGCCGTAGTTGTCGGCCATCACCTGGATCTCGATGTGGCGCGGCGCCTCCAGGTACTTTTCCAGGTAGAGCGCCGGGTTGCCGAAGGCCGCCTCCGCCTCGGAGCGGGTGGTGCGATAGGCCGAGGCCAGCTCGTTGGGCCCGCGCACCACCTTCATGCCCTTGCCGCCGCCGCCCGAGGCCGCCTTGAGCAGCACCGGGTAGCCGATCTCGTCGGCCATGGCGAGGGCCTCGCCCTCGTCCTGCAGGGCGCCCTCGGAGCCCGGCACCACGGGCAGGCCGGCCTCTTTGGCGGCCTCGCGGGCGGCGATCTTGTCGCCCATGCGCCGGATGTGCTCGGGCTCGGGGCCGATGAAGGTCATGTGGTGCTCGGCCACCATGTCGGCGAAATCGGCGTTCTCCGACAGGAAGCCGTAGCCCGGGTGGACGGCATCGGCGTTGGTGATGGTGGCCGCCGACAGCACCGCCGCCTTGTTCAGGTAGCTGTCGCGCGCCGGCGGAGGGCCGATGCACACCGCCTGGTCGGCCAGGCGCACGTGCATGGCGTCGGAATCCGCGGTGGAGTGCACCGCCACCGTCTTGATGCCCATCTCGCGGCAGGCCCGGTGGATGCGCAGGGCCACCTCTCCGCGGTTGGCGATGAGAACCTTGTCGAACATGCCCGGCGAGCCTCCGCTGCCTATTCGAGGATGACGAGCGGCTCGCCGTATTCCACGGGCGCGCTGTCGCCCGCCACGACCCGGCTCACCGTGCCGTCGCGCGGGGCCGGGATGGGGTTGAAGGTCTTCATGGCCTCGATGAGCATGAGGGTCTGGCCCTCCTTGACCTGATCGCCCGGCGAGACGAAGGGCGGCGCCCCGGGCTCCGGCGAATGGTAGGCCACGCCCACCATGGGGGACGTGACGGCACCGGGATGGTCGGCCAGGTCGCTGTCGCTGCCCAGCGCCTGCGCCCCCGCCGTTTCCGGGGCGGCGGGCTGGGCCGCCGGGGCCTGCGCCGGCTGCGGCGCCGCCGCCACGTGCTGGACCGCCTGATGTCGCACCACGCGCACCCGCAGGGCCTCCGTGGCGTACTCGATCTCGTGGATCTCCGTCTCGTCGAGCAGGGTGGCCAGTTCGCGCACCAGCTCCCGGTTTACCGATTCCTCGGCCATGCGCCTCTACCCTTCCTGATCCAGGGCGCGGGCCAGGGCCTCCAGCGCCAGGGCGTAGCCCTGGCCGCCCAGGCCGCAGATCATCCCCCGCGCCGCGCGCGAAACGTACGAATGATGGCGGAAGCTCTCCCGCTGGTGAATGTTGGACAGGTGCACCTCGATCACCGGCCGCTCCACGGCGAGCAGGGCGTCCAGAAGGGCCACGGACGTGTGGGTGTAGGCGGCGGCGTTCACCACCAGGCCGGCGTGGCTGTCCCGCGCCCCCTGAACCCAGTCCACCAGCACCCCCTCGTGGTTGGACTGGCGGAAATCCACCGCGAGCCCCAGCGCCGCCGCCTTGTCGTGGCACAGGGCCTCGATGTCCGCCAGGGTCTCGCGGCCGTAGACCTCGGGCTGGCGGCCGCCCAGCAGATTCAGATTGGGGCCGTTGACGACAAGAATCGTGCGGCTCATGGAACGCTCCCGCGTGCCTGCCTCGCCACCCCGGGGTTATAGCACGCGCGCCCGCCTGCGCAATGAGATGATGGCGCCCCAGGACATTCCCCATGCTTTCTCAAACGCCCGTCGGGTGGCGCCATCTTTCGAGGCTCCGCCTTCGGCGGAGCACCTCAAGATGACGATTATGA
>CAJXLG010000176.1 GCA_913055885.1 uncultured Rhodospirillales bacterium | reverse complement strand
CTCCTGCGTCTGGCGCCTGGGGCGCAAGACGATGCGGTCGTCCTCGACGGTGGTTTCCACGGCTTCGTGGAGCGGCGTGGAAAGCTCGCCCAGCTTGCCCTTGGCGGTGAGCATCCCGTTGGCGACTTCGACGTTCACGCCCTGGGGGATGGTCACCGGGTTCTTGCCTACTCGCGACATGGCCGCTCCCCGTTCAGAATACGTGGCACAGGACCTCGCCGCCGACGTTCTGCTGCCGGGCCTCGTGGTCCGACAGCACCCCGCGCGGCGTGGACAGCACGGCGATTCCGAGACCCTGGTACACCTTGGGCAGCTCGCGGATCTTGGAGTAGACGCGCCGCCCCGGGGTGGAAACCCGGGCGACCTCCTGGATCACCGGGCGCCCGTCGTAGTACTTGAGCTCGATCTTCAGCTCGTCCACGCCCTTGCGCAGGTTCTCGCGCTCCCAGCCGCGGATGTAGCCCTCGCGCTTGAGAACCTCCAGCACGTTGGCCCGCAGCTTCGAGGCCGGCGAGGTGATGGTGTGTTTGCCCGCCATCTGCCCGTTGCGGATGCGGGTCAGCATATCCCCGAGGGGATCCGACATCGACATGGCGTTCCCCTCCTTACCAGCTCGACTTCACGATACCGGGGATCTGGCCCTTGTGCGCCAGGTCCCGGAGCTGTACGCGGCACAGCTTGAATTTCCGCAGATTGCCACGCGAACGCCCGGTGATCTCGCAGCGCAGGCGCTGCCGGGTGGGCGCCGAGTTGCGCGGCAGTTCCGCCAGCTTGAGCTGCGCCTGGAAGCGCTCTTCCGGGGACGCATTGCGGTCGCGCGCCACGGCCTTGAGCTTCGCGCGTTTGTTCGCGTACTTCCTGGCCATGCGCTCGCGTTTCTTGTTGCGCTGGTAGTTAGCGGCCTTAGACATAGCCCACTCTCTCCGTTCCGCCGATCAATTCGCGAAGGGGAGGTCGAAGCCCGAAAGCAGCGACTTCGCCTCCTGCCGTGTGTTCGCGGTCGTGCAGATAATGATGTCCATGCCCCGGACCTGATCGACCTTGTCGTAGTCCACCTCGGGGAAGATGATCTGCTCCCTGAGCCCCATGGCAAAGTTGCCTTGCCCGTCGAAGCTCTTCACGGAGCAGCCCTGGAAATCCCGCATCCGGGGCAGGGCGATGTTGATCAGGCGGTCCAGAAACTCGTACATGCGCTGCCGCCGCAGGGTCACCTTGCAGCCGACGGGCATGCCCTTGCGTACCCGGAAGCCGGCCACGGACTTCTTGGCCCGCGTGGCCACGGGTTTCTGGCCGCTGATGGCGGCGAGATCCCGCATCGCGCCCTCCAGGCGCTTGGAATCCTGCACCGCCTCACCGACGCCCATGTTGATGACAACCTTCTCAACCGCCGGCACCTGCATGGTGTTCCCGTACTGGAACTCTTCCATCAGGCGGGGCTTGAGCACGTTTTCGTAATGGTCTTTCAGTCGCGCCATTGGTCCACCCCGCATCAATCCAGAATGTCGCCGGAACGCTTGCTCACGCGCACCTTCCGGCCGTCGTCCTGGAAGCGGTAGCCGACACGCGTCGGCCGGTCGGTGCTGGGATCAACCAGCGCAACGTTCGACACATCAATGGCAAGCTCCTTCTCCTCGATGCCGCCCTGCGGATTCTGCGGAGAAGGCCGCTGATGCTTCTTGGCCACGTTCACGCCCTGGACCACGACGCGCCGCTCCCGCGGCAGGGCCCGCAGCACGTCGCCGCGCTTGCCCTTGTCCCGACCGGCGAGCACTTCCACGCGGTCACCCTTTTTCACCTTCAGTTTCGCCATCAGAGCACCTCCGGTGCGAGCGAAATGATCTTCATGAACCGCTTGGCCCGCAGCTCGCGCGTGACGGGGCCGAAAATGCGGGTGCCGATGGGCTCGTGGGACCGGTTGAGGAGCACGGCGGAGTTGGTGTCGAAGCGGATGGCGCTGCCGTCCTGCCGCCGGATCTCCTTTTTGGTCCGGACGATCACCGCGCGATGCACCTCTCCCTTTTTGACGCGGCCCCGCGGAATGGCGTCCTTCACGGAGACAACGATGATGTCCCCGATGGACGCCGACCGGCGCTTGGCCCCGCCCAGCACCTTGATGCACTGGACCCGGCGCGCGCCGGAGTTGTCGGCCACGTCCAGGTTGGTTTGCATCTGGATCATTGGCTGTCACCTTCTCTTTGAAGGCCCGCGGGTCATGCCCCCGCCCGGGCCTGTTCGGTCATGACGTCCCAGCGCTTGATCCGGGATTTCGGCCGGGCCTCGACGATCCGGACCCGGTCCCCGACCTTGCACTGGTTTTCCTCGTCGTGCGCGTGGTACTTCTTCGACCGCTTAATGAACTTCTTGTAAAGCGGGTGCATCACGCGCTCCTCCGCGCGAACCACCACGGTCTTGTCCATCCGGTCGGAGACGACCACGCCCTGCAGAACTCGTCTCGGCATCCTTCGTACCTCGCTCTACTGGGACGCGGCGTTTTGGCGACGCTCGCCGAGCACCGTCTTGATGCGCGCGATATCCCGGCGCACCTGACGGAACCGGCCCGTATTCTCCAGCTGGCCGCTGGCCTTCTGGAAACGGAGGTTGAACTGCTCCTTCTGAAGGCCCCGCAGCTCGCCCTTGAGGTCGTCCGTGGTCCTGGCCCGCAGATCACTTGCCTTCAAAGCCATGGCCTCAGCCCTCCTCGCCGATGCGGCTGATGAAGCGCGTCTGCACGGGCAGCTTGGCGTCCGCCAGCTCGAACGCCCGGCGCGCGGCGTGCGCCGGCACGCCGTCCAGCTCGAACATCACGCGGCCGGGGTCAACGCGGGTAACCCAGTATTCCGGGGTGCCCTTGCCCTTGCCCATGCGCACCTCGGCCGGTTTTTCCGACACGGGCACATCGGGGAAGACCCGGATCCACACACGGCCCTGGCGCTTGAGGTGGCGGGTCACGGCGCGGCGGGCCGCCTCCAGCTGGCGCGCCGTCACCCGGCCCGGCGACACCGCCTTCAGGCCGTAGGCGCCGAAGTTCAGGCTGGTGCCCGCCTGCGCGATACCGTGGATCCGCCCTTTTTGCGCCTTGCGGTATTTTGTCTTCTTGGGACTAAGCATCGTTTCCTGCTCCCGCTCCTAGCGCCCGGGCTGCTGCTCCAGCATGGCCTTCTCGGCGGCCATGGGATCGTTGGTCATGAGCTCGCCCTTGTAGATCCACACCTTCACGCCGCACGAGCCGTACGCGGTGTGGGCCGGCGCGAATCCATAATCGATGTCGGCGCGCAGGGTGTGCAGGGGCACGCGGCCCTCGCGGTACCACTCCGTGCGCGCGATCTCCGCCCCGCCCAGGCGGCCCGCGGCGTTGATGCGGATGCCCTCGGCGCCCAGGCGCATGGCGTTCTGGACCGCCCGCTTGAGGGCCCGCCGGAAGGACACCCGGCGCTCAAGCTGTTGGGCGATGTTCTCCGCCACGAGCTGTGAGTCAAGCTCAGGCTTGCGGATCTCGACGATGTTCAGGTGCACCTCGCCGCCCGTCATCTTCGCCAGGTCCTTGCGGAGCTGCTCGATGTCCTGGCCCTTCTTGCCGATGATCACGCCGGGCCGCGCCGTATGCAGCGTAATCCGGGCGCGGCGCGCCGGGCGCTCGATGATCACCCGCGAGATGCCCGCCTGCTTCAGTCGCTTCTGAAGATAGTCGCGGAGCTTGATATCCTCGTGCAGCAGGTCGGCGTAGCCGTGGTCGGCGAACCAGCGGGAATCCCACGTCCGGTTAATACCCAGCCGGAAGCCGTTGGGGTTGATCTTCTGTCCCATCAGGCCGTCTCCTCGCGTTCACGGACCACCACGGTCAGGTTGCTGAACGGCTTGTCGATCCGGCCCACACGGCCGCGCGCCCGGGCCCGGAACCGTTTCATGACCAGGCTCTTGCCGACCCACGCCTCCGCGACATAGAGGTTGTCCACGTCGAGGTCGTGGTTGTTCTCCGCGTTCGCCACGGCGGACTGCACCACCTTCTTCACGTCAACCGCGATGCGGCGCTTGCTGAAGGTGAGTTGCTCCAGGGCGCGCCCCACGTCCATGCCGCGGATGCTCGCGGCGACCAGATTCAGCTTGCGCGGACTGGTTCGCAGCGAACGGGCGAACGCCCGGGCCTCGTGGTCGCCGAGGCGACGGGGAGCCGCTTTCTTGCCCATGCTCACCTCTTCCTTTTCGCCTTTTTGTCGGCGGCGTGGCCGTAGTAGGTCCGCGTCGGGGCGAACTCCCCGAGCTTGTGGCCCACCATGTTCTCCGTTACCAGCACGGGCACGAACTTGCGCCCGTTGTGCACGCCGAACGTGAGGCCCACGAACTGGGGCAGAATGGTCGACCGCCGCGACCACGTCTTGATGACGTCCCGGCGGGACGACTGATGCGCGGCCTCTGCCTTTTTCAGCAGATAGCCGTCGACAAACGGACCTTTCCAGACAGAACGCGCCACTGCCGTCCTCCTTTAACCTTTCCGGTGCCGGCGACGCATGATCATCCGGTCGCTCTTCTTGGGCTTGCGCGTGCGGGCCCCCTTGGTGGGCCGGCCCCACGGCGTCACCGGGTGACGACCCCCGGCCGTACGCCCCTCGCCGCCACCGTGCGGGTGGTCGATGGGGTTCATGGACACGCCGCGAACGGCGGGACGACGACCCTTCCAGCGGCTGCGGCCGGCCTTGCCCCGGTTCTCGTTGCTGTTGTCCGGGTTGGAGACGGCGCCCACCGTCGCCATGCAGTCCACGCCCACCATGCGGGTCTCGCCCGACTTCAGCCGGAGCTGGGCGTAGCCGCGATCCTTGCCCACGAGCTGGGCGTAGGTGCCGGCGGCGCGCATCATCTGGCCGCCCTTGCCCGCCTTCATCTCGACGTTGTGGATGATGGTCCCCACGGGCATGTTCTTCAGGGGCATGGCGTTGCCCGGCCTGATGTCCGCCTGGGACGCGGCCACCACCGTGTCACCCTTCTGGACCCGCTGCGGCGCCAGGATATACCGCTGCTCGCCGTCCTCGTAGGTGACGAGCGCGATGAAGGCGCTGCGGTTGGGGTCGTACTCGAAACGCTCGATGGTCCCGGTAACGTCCCACTTGCGGCGCTTGAAGTCGATATAGCGGTACTTCCGCTTGTGCCCGCCGCCGCGCCGGCGGCAGGTGATGCGCCCGTGGTTGTTCCGACCGGCCTTTTCGGACAGGCCCTCCGTGAGTTTCTTCACCGGCTTACCGCGGTGCAGATCCTTCCGGTCCACCAGGACGAGCTGGCGCTGCCCGGGGCTGGTCGGTTTGAACTGCTTCAGCGCCATCGCTTAGACTCCCGCCATGATGTCGATGTGCTGTCCCTCGGCCAGCCGCACCACGGCTTTCTTGTAGTCCGGCCGTTTCCCCTGGTTGCCGCGGAAGCGCTTGCGCTTGCCCGCCTGCACCAGGGTGTTGACGTTGACCACCTTGACGTCGAACAGGTTCTCCACCGCCTTGCGGATCTCGGGCTTGGTGGCGTCCAGGCTCACCTGGAAGGTCACCTTGTCCGCTTCCGAGCCCATGGTGGATTTTTCGGTGATCACCGGCGCGCGGAGCACCTCGTACATGCGCTCGGTGGTCATTTTCTCAGCGCTTTTCCGGGTCATTTCAGCCGCG
>CAJXLG010000175.1 GCA_913055885.1 uncultured Rhodospirillales bacterium | reverse complement strand
CATGTTCGGGAAGATCCCGGATCGCTTGTGCGCCGGCGGGCCGCCGGCGCACAAGCGTCCGGGATGACGGACAGTGGGAAGCTACCGTTGCCAACTGCCGGATCGAGGATCATACCAGATACCTTTGGAACTGACTTATGGGTGTGTCTGACGAACGGTGTCGGCCCACCACGGGTAAGGCGGGGCCGGAAGCGGCGTGGGGCTGGGGGTGGGACGTAGAAAGCATCCAACCAATGAAAATCAAAACTTTCAGTGGTTGGTATCACACCGCCGGCAGCGCGTCGTCCACGGGCATCCAGCGCGGCCCGTCCGTCCACACCAGGGCGCAATGGACCGGGCGGCCCGGCCATACCTGTTCCAGGAGCGCCCTGTAGAGGGCCATCTGCTTGAGGTAGGCGGCGGGCACGGCATCCAGGCTTTCCGGCGGCGGCCGGTTGGTCTTGTAGTCCACCACCCACACGGCCTCGTCGGTGACGGCGAGGCGGTCCACCTGGCCGCTCACCACGTGCGCCCCCACCTGCCCCACCAGTGGCACCTCGGCCTGCGAGCGCGGCCCGAAGAGCGGCGCCAGGTCGGGGGCTTCCAGCACCGCCAGCACCTCGTCGGCAAGCGCCGCCCGGGTGGACTCGCCAAGGGCCAGGGCCGGCCGCGCCAGGTAGCGTTCCGCCGCGGCGCGGCGCTGGTCCGGCGGCAGGCCGGGAAGATGCTGCAACAGCCGGTGCACCACCAGGCCGCGCTGGAAACGTTCCGGGCCGCCGTCGCCCAGGGGCGCCAGCACCGGCGGATCCTCGCCGGGATCGGACGGGGCCAGGGGCCGCGGCGGCCGGGGCTCGGCGGGCGGCGGCCGGCGCGCCCACCCGGGGAGGGTCGCGGGGGCCGCCTCTTCCGCTCCGGCCACGGGAACGGCCGCCGCCGCGCCGCGCCGTTCCACCCGCTGGACCGTGGTGCTCTCCGTCTCCCCTTCCTCGTGCAGGAAGGCGGATTCCGCCTCACTTGCCGTTCCGCGCAGCCCCTCCACGATAAGGTTGTACCAGCAATGGTCCGGAGCAGCCGTTTTCTGGTGCCAGCCGGCGACATACAGCCGGTCCTCGGCGCGCGTCATGGCGACATAGAGCAGCCGCCGGTATTCGCGATCGCGCGCCGTCTCCGCCGCCGCCACCAGGTCGCGGCTCACGGGATCGCGCAGGTCGGCCCGGGGCGGCCACAGGGCCAGACCGTCATCGTCCCACAGAAGCGACGGCAGGTTGCGCGGCACCTGCAGGGTGTCGGGCAGGAAGACCACCGGCGCCTGCAACCCCTTGGCACCGTGCACCGTCAGCACCCGCACGGCATCGCCCCCCTGTTCCAGGTCGCGCTTTACCTCGACACTCCCCGATTCCAGCCAGCGCAGAAAGCCCTGGAGCGTGGGCGGATGGGTGGTCTCGTAGGTGAGGGTGAGGGAAAGGAACTCCTCCAGCGGGTCGGCGGCCTCGGGGCCCAGGCGTTCCAGGAAGCGCTCGCGCCCGCCGCGCGCCCCCAGGACGTGGGCGAACAGCTCATGCGGGCGGACGAAGTCCACCCGGCCCTGGAGGTCCAGAAGCTCGTCGGCCGCCCACTTGAAATCCTCGCGTTCGCCGGCGCGCGCCCGCAGCGCCGACCACAGGGAGCGGCTGCCCCGCTCATGGGCCAGGTCGAACAGGGCGTCCTCGCCGAGGCCGACCAGGGGACTCTTGAGCACCTCCGCCAGCGACAGGTCGTCCTCCGGCAGCAGCAGGAAGCGGCCCAGGGCCATGAGGTCCATGACCGCCATCTGCTCCGTGAGCACCATGCGGTCCACGCCCGCCACGGGCACGTCCAGGTCCTTGAGGGCGCGCACCAGCTCGTCCACAAAGCCGCCTCGCCGGCGCACCAGCACCATGACGTCGCCGGGGCGCACGGGCCGGCCGGTGCTTTCCAGCACCTCGTGGCCCACCATGGCGCGGATGCGCCGGGCCACCATGCCGGCCAGACGGGCCCGGGGGGAATCGCCGCGCAGGCGCTCCACGGGCGGCTTCCACGCCTCGCGGGCGTCGCCCGGGCGCGGGTGGACGGGCGGCCACACTTCCACCAGGCCGCCCGCTTCCGTGCGCCAGGGCAGGTGCGTGAAGCCCTCGGCATCGGTGACCACGCCGTCGGCGGCCCCCGGCTGCCGGAAGACGGCGTTGACGGCGTCCAGGACGGCGGGCGCCGAGCGGAAGGAGACGTGCAGGTCCACGGGCCGCCAGGGGCGGCCGCTCAAGGGCACGCGTTCCGCGTAGTGCCGCCGGCTGGCCTCGGAGGCGTCGGGGTCGGCGCCCTGGAAGCTGTAGATGGACTGTTTGTAGTCGCCCACGGCAAAGAAGGTGACGGCACGGTCCGCCAGGGCGCCGCTGCCGGCGAAGAACTCCGCCGTCAGGGCGTCCACCACGGCCCACTGATCGGGGCTGGTGTCCTGGGCCTCGTCGATGAGGATGTGGTCCAGGCCGCCGTCCAGCTTGTACAGCACCCACTCGGCGGAGGTTTTTTCCTCCAGAAGGGCGCGGGTGGTGAGGATGAGGTCGTCGAAGTCCAGCAGCGCACGCGCCGCCTTGGCCGATTCGTAGGTGGCCAGCAGCCGGTCGCCCAGGCGCAGGAGGGCCGCCGTGGCCGTGGCGACGCCGGCGGCGCGGCGCTTTTCGGCCACGCCCAGCAGGCGCTCCCCCTCGGCGGCCAGGGTCTCCACGGCGTCGGGCGCGCGTTCCGCCACCTTCTTCGTCGCCAGGGTGCTACGCACGGCGCCCGCCTGCGTCAGGAAGGCGCCGGCGTAGGTGTCGAAGCCGGCGGCGCGCTCGTCCGGGCCGGCCTCCAGCCACGCCCGGATGGTGTCGCCGCGCTGGCGGTCCGTCCTGCTGCCCCCGGCAAGCGCCGCTGCGGCGGTCCGCAGGGCGTCCTCGTCGGCCCCGGCGCAGGCCCGGGCGATCACGCCCTCCGGCGTTTCGTCCGGCGCCACGCCCAGCCGGTCGCGGAGGGCCGCGACGACCTTGTCCATGTTCCCGCCGTGGCGCGCCTTGAGCCGGCGCAGGCGGCCGCGCGCCCCGCTAAGGGCGGCCATGAGGTCGGGAAAGCCGCCCTCGGTGACCCAGGCCGTCACCGTGTCCAGGGCCTCGGCCAGCGCCGGGTCGCCGCCGGCCCGGGCCGACTCCAGCAGGCGGTCGCGCGCCTCCTGCGCCAGCTCGGCGGCGTCGCGCTCGCCCATCACCGTGAAGTGCGGCGCGATGCCCGCCTCCAGCGGGAAGCGCCGGAGCACCGACTGGCAGAAGGCGTGCAGTGTCAGGATGCGCAGGCCGCCCGGGGCGTCCAGAACGCCGGCGAAGAGCTGCCGCGCCCGGGTCATGAGGGCGGCATCCGGCGCCGCGCCGCGCAGCCCTTCCAGGTCGGCGGCCAGGGCGGCGTCGTCCAGGGTGGCCCAGGCGGCCAGCCGGTCCGACAGGCGGTTGGCCATCTCCGCCGCCGCCGCCTTGGTGAAGGTGAGGCACAGGATGCGCTCCGGCCGCGCGCCGTTGAGCAGCAGGTTGAGCACCCGGTCCGTGAGCACCTTGGTCTTGCCCGTGCCGGCGGAGGCCCCCACCCACGCCGAGACCTCCGGATCGGCGGCCCGGCGCTGGGGGGTGACGGCGTCGGGCGGCTCGGGGCGGGTCATGTTTCCTCGCCTTCCACGGCCTGCCACTCGCGCACCCGCGCCAGGTGCTCGTAGTCGGAATAACGCGGCGCCGCTTCCGGCACGGGGCGCGCCGGATAGGGGGTTTGCGGGTCGTCGTAGGCGGCGATGAGGTGCCGCACGCCGTCCAGGGCTCCGGCCACGGCGGCGGCGGGATCGTCGGCGGCGGCGTGCACGGTGCCGCCCGGGCTGCCGCCGCGCAGGCGCCAGTAGGCCAGGTCCGCCACCGCCCCGGCGGGCACGGCCTCGAAGCCGCCCGCCTCGGCGATGGCACCTTCCAGGGGCAGTTGCGGCGCGTAGCCCGCCGCCACCTCCTTCTTCGACGGCGGGGCGCCGGTCTTGTAGTCGATGACGGCGAGCCCGCCGCCGGCCAGCCGGTCCACCCGGTCGGCCGTGGCCGTCAGGCAGAAGGGGCCGCCGGGGGCGTCCAGTCGCAGCTCGCCGGGCACCTCCGTCCAGGTGCCGGCGAGACCGGCGGCCCGGCGCTCCTGTTCACGCGCCACGAACCAGGCAGCGATGCGCCGGAAGCGCGGCCACCAGAAGGCCCACACCCCGGGCCGGTCCAGGAGGTCGGCAAAGGCCTGCCGGCCGTAGGCCACCAGCACGCCTTCCGGATCGGCCGGCAGGGTGCGCGGATGGTCGGCCAGGAAGCGGTCCAGGGCCTTGTGCACCGCCACGCCGTAGTCGGCGGCGCCGGGGTCGGCGTCCACCGGGTCCAGGGCCTTGAGCCCCAGGATGTGGCGGGCGTAGACGGCATAGGGGTCGCGCATCCAGGTCTCCACCCGGGTGACGGAGAGCCGGCGCGGCCGCGCTTCCACGGGCGGCCGGGGCGCCGGCGGCGATACGGGCCGGGGCGGCCCCGCCGGCTGGTCCAGGGCGGCGGCCCACGCCGTCCACGGCTGTTCTTCCGGCAGGGCCAGGCCGGCGGCCCGCAGCACGGCATCCAGGCGCGCCAGCCAGCGGGCCGGCACCGTGGGCTGGCCGCCCGCCTTCTCCGCCCGCGTCAGCACCACCCGGCCGGCGCACGCCGCCTGGGCGAAATCGTGGGCCGTCTGGCCGATGGCGCGTTCCGGCTGCGGCAGGCCGAAGGCGGCGCGCATGGGCCGGCTCATCCACGGATCGGGGCCGGGATCGGGCGGCCACGTGCCCTCGTTCAGGCCGCCCAGCACCAGCACGTCGGCGTGCTGGAGCCGCGCCTCCAGCGGCCCCCAGATGGCCAGCCGGGGGTGCGCGCCGCGCGCCGGGCGCACGGTGTGGCCCTCCATGAAGGCTTCCAGCAGGCCCGGATAGTGGGCGGGCGCGACGGGCGGCAGGTCGCCGGCGGCGGCATACAGCTCGTGCACCAGCCCGGCCGCCTGCTCGCCGGCGTCCTCCGCCCACAGGTGGCCGCGCCCCGTGGGGTCGTCGGGCGTGGCCGCGAGGGCCTCCGCCATGGCGACGTGGGCCGCCAGGAGGTCGGCGAACGGCGCCTCCGGTTGCGCCATCACCCCGGCGAAGGCGCGGGCGCAGCGGTCCAGGGCCTCCACGGCCTCCACGGCGGCCCCTTTTCCCTGCGCCGCCGCCATGAGTCCGTCCAGCCCGGCGGCCGGGCGCGGGCCGCGCAGGGCGTGTTCCTCCAGGGCGCGCACGCGGGCGCGGAACCGCCCGGCGGGCAGGCCGGCGGCGGCCAGGGGATGCTTGAGGGCGGCGAGCAGGGCCTGGGGCGCGAAGCCCTCCGCCGCCATGCGCGCCGTCAGGCGCAGGAACAGCCCGGGCGGCGACTGCGCCAGGGGCTGGCCGGCGGAATCGTCCACGGCCACGCCCCAGCGGTCCAGTTCGGCGGCGACGCGCCGGGCCAGCGTGCGGTCCAGGGTGATGAGGGCGGCGGTGCGGCCTTCTTCCTCCAGGGTGGCGCGCAGGATGAGGGCGATGACCGCCGCCTCCTGGCGCTCGTCGGCGCACGTCAGGCGCGTCAG
>CAJXLG010000174.1 GCA_913055885.1 uncultured Rhodospirillales bacterium | reverse complement strand
AGCTTGTGGAACGCCGGCTTGCTGCGGGTCGAGGAGTGCTTGCCGCCGACCCAGACCGCCAGCTTGGAGTGCTCCGGATCGTTGATCTCCATGGGCGGGCAGGGCGGATAGCAGGCGCCGCAGCAGATGCACTTCTTCTCGTCCACCTCGAGGGACGGCCTGCCGTTCACCATGGCCGGGCGGATGGCCGCGGCCGGGCAGCGCGCCACCACGGACGGCCGCTCGCACTCGTTGGCCACGCGGTCGTGGTCGATGGTGGGCGGCTTGGTGTGCTGGATGTTCACGGCGATGTCGCCCTGGCCGCCGCAGTTGATCTGGCAGCAGGAGGTGGTGATCTTCACCCGGTTGGGCATCTCCTCCTGCACGAACTCGTCGTACATGCGGTCCATGAGCGACTTCACCACGCCGGAGGCGTCGGTGGCCGGAATGTCGCAGTGCAGCCAGCCCTGGGTGTGGGACACCATGGACACGGAGTTGCCCGTGCCGCCCACGGGGAAGCCCTCGTTGGTCAGGCGCTGGATGAGCGGCTCCACCTGGCTCTCATCGGTCACCATGAACTCGATGTTGGAGCGCGTGGTGAAGCGCACGTGGCCCTGCGAATACTCGTCGGCGATGTCGCACAGGGTGCGGACCGTGCCGACGTCCATCTGCCGCTGCGTGCCGGCCTTGACGGTCCAGACGGGCTCGCCGTCGTTGGACACGTGCTTCAGGACACCCGGGCGCGGCCGATCGTGATAGGCCCAGTTGCCGTAGTTCTTCTTGAGGGTGGGGTGCATATAGGGGAACGGATCGGGCACCCCCCATTCGTCGGGACGACGCGGTTCAGACATGGGTCGTAACCTCCCACACTTGTCGTTCCTCTGGCCGGCGCGGCGGGCGGAGTGGTCCGCACCCCGCCCGGCCAGCGTTGCTTGCTGTTACTCGGCCGCCTGGCCGCGGCGCTGGGCCCACTTCTCGGCCTCTTCCTCGAAACCGTCCATGCGCACGTAGGAGTTGGAGCGCGGATGAGCGATCATGTTCGGATCCAGCTCCAGGCCCATGTCCTCGAGGAAGGTGGGCAGGCCGATGCGATCGATCATCTCGCCGATGCGCTCGTGCTCCAGGGCGTTCTCGGCGAAGTAGTCCACCATGTTCTGCGCCAGCTCCAGGAGGTTGTTGTAGTCCTCCTCCGTCTTCAGCGGCATGAACGGCATCACCACGGTGCCCATCATGTCGCCCACGCGCAGGGTGCGCTTGCCGCCCACGAGAAGCGTGGCGCCCTTGTCGTCACCCGGCGACAGCGCCCGGTTCAGGACGTTGATGCAGTGCATGCAGCGCACGCAGCTGCGGTTGTCGATCTCCAGGGTGTCGTCGTCGTTGAGCGACAGGGCGTTCGACGGGCACATGGTGATGACCTGGTCGATCATGAACTTGCGCCCCATTTCCTGGACGTACTTCTTGATCTCGTTCTGATCGACCTTGATGTCGTCACGCCACGTCCCCAGCAGGGCGAAGTCGGCGCGGTGGGTGGCGTTCACACAGTCGTTGGCGCAGCCCGAGAACTTGAACTTGAACTTGTAGGGAAGCGACGGCCGGTGAATGTCGTCCAGGAAGCTGTTCAGGATGGTGCGCAGGGCCTTCTGCTCGTCGTAGCAGGACTGCTCGCAGCGGGCCGCGCCCACACAGGACATGGAGGTGCGCACACCGGCACCGGCCCCGCCCAGGTCGAAGCCCATCTCGTTGAAGCGGTCGAAGGCCTCCTGGGTGTTGTCGGTGGTCGCCCCCTGGAACATGATGTCGCCGGACTGGCCGTGGAAGGCGACCAAGCCGGAGCCCGTCTCCTCCCAGATGTCGCACATCTTGCGCAGGGTGGCGGTGTCATAGTGCATGCCGGCGGGCGGCATCACGCGCAGGGTGTGGAACTCGGAGGATTCGGGATACTTGCTGGCGATCTCCGAGAAGCGCGGAATGACGCCGGCGCCGTAGCCGAAAACGCCGACGGTGCCGCCCTTCCAGTAGCCCTTGCGGTCGGTATAGGACTGCTCGAGCTGGCCGAGCAGGCTCTTCATCATGTCCGAGTACTGCTTGCCGTCGGCCTTGGCCAGGCGCTTGAGCCCGGTGACGAAGCTCGGCCACGGCCCGTCTTCGAGCTGGTCAAGCTTCGGCGTTTCCGGCATCTGCTTGGTCATCGGTTAACCTCCGTGACGCTGGACGTTTGTGGCTGCCTCTGACGGGGACGGGCAGGGGCGCCATGTTCCACCTGCCCTGTACGGTGCGCGGGCGCCCATGGAGCCGACACGGCCCGCGGCGTTGGCCCGCTTACACACACCCCGTCCGTGCGCGGCGAACCGTTGGTTCAGTCCCGTCGTGTCCCGCTGGATCGGCCCCGGGCTCATGGCGGCGCGTGTCGGCCGGGCGGCCCGGGACGGCTGCTCCCTGTCGTTCCTCCCCATTCGACGTCGCGTTGTTCTTTCTTTTGGCCATCGGCGTTCTTTTCGTTTTGGCGTCCCCGGGCGCCGGGCCAGGATCTCCGCCCTGTTGCTCCAGCCCCGGGCTGCGTACATTCAAAGATCATAATATACGTTCAACGCCAAAATCCAGTATTTTTTACACAATGGAAACGGGCTTACGCCACACCTTATTGCGCAAAGGATCAGGTGGGCGCTTGATCCCTGCGTTGCGGCGGCTACCCTGACGGCATGAGCGAGATGCCTGAGCCCGCCGCCGAGGCGGCCTGGGCGCCCTGGCTGGACCCCCGGGGCACCCCGTTCGATCCCGACGATGGCGAGGCCTACGCCGCGTGGCGGGCGCGCAAGCTGGCCGCGGCGCCGGCCGCCGTGGAGGACCTCGTGGTCCCGCTGGCCGATCCCTCGGCCCCCGGGGCGGCGGAGCGCGAGGCCCTGCACCACTGCCTGGCGCGGGCCAACATGGCCGTCTACCGGGCGCCCCCGGACACGGACGGCCGCGCCGCGGTGCATGGCGTCGGCGCGGCGTTCGGGCTGCACCGGCTGGACCCCAACATGCTCTCGGATTCGGATGGCCTGACGCCCCTGGCGGTGGCCTCCGAAGGCACGCGCAGCCGCTACATCCCGTACACGGACAAGCCCATCCGCTGGCACACGGACGGCTACTACAACACCCCCGAGCGGCAGATCCGCGGGCTCATCCTGCATTGCGTCCGGCCGGCCGGGAGCGGGGGCGAGAACGCCCTGCGCGACCCGGAAATGGCCTACATCCGGCTGCGCGACCGCGCCCCCGCCCTGGCGCGGGCGCTCATGCGGCCGCGCGCCATGACCATCCCGGGCAACGATGACCCCGAGGCGGACGACCGGCCGGACCGTGCCGGCCCGGTCCTTGCCGTCGATCCCCACAGCCGCCGGCTGCACATGCGCTACACGGCGCGCACGCGCAACGTCATCTGGGACCCGGACCCGGCGGTGCAGGAGGCGGCGGCGGCGCTCCGGGAACTGCTGGACGAATCGGCGGACCGCTTCGTCCACCGGCTGGCGCCGGGGGAGGGGCTCATCTGCAACAACGTTCTGCACACGCGCGAGCGGTTCACGGATTCCGGGCCCGGCCGGCTGGTCCTGCGCGCCCGCTATTACGACCGCTGCGCCGGAACCTGATGCCGGCGGCCCGAAAGGTTGACTTTTGGCCGCTGGCCGGCGCGACTGCGCCGGGCTCCGGGGCAGGGCGCACGCCCGACCCCAGGGGCGAGAGCCCGCGTGGCAAGTGAACGCAGCCCTTGAGCCTGACAGGAATCGGGCGCAAGGGGGTCTGGGATGAGAGGAAAGGAGCCGCACCATCATGGACGGTGAGGAGACCAACGACCTGGACGCTTTCGAGGCTCCCTGGGGCCGCAGGGTGGCCCTTCAGGAGGTGGTGTACGAGAGCGGCATGCGCCTTCTGCGCCTGCGCATCCGCGAGGGCCGGCGCATCACCCAGCTCGAGCTGGACCCGGCGACG
This sequence comes from uncultured Rhodospirillales bacterium, assembly GCA_913055885.1. Classification (GTDB taxonomy): domain Bacteria; phylum Pseudomonadota; class Alphaproteobacteria; order Rhodospirillales; family CAJXLG01; genus CAJXLG01. Next base: position 1,729 of record CAJXLG010000174.1, on the reverse strand, counting down.
GCGCGCCACTGGGGCGACGCCATGCTGCGCTGGGCCGATTCGGCCGAACAGGCGATGGCCCACCTGCCGGGCATGCAGCCGGGCGGCGGCGACGGCGGGGCGGACGGCTGAACCACCGGCCGGCATCGCCTTTGCTATTGCGCGCCCGCCGGGTGGCGGCGACCATACCGGAACGGAAACGACCCCGGGGACAACAACGGCGGAACGGAGAGGGAAAGCGGTGAGCGAAACGGCGAGTGGCGGCCACGCGCCCCGGTGCGTGGCCCTGGTCGGGCCCTATGCCACGGGCAAGACCACCCTCCTGGAGGCCCTGCTGTACACCAGCGGCACCATCGACCGGCAGGGCAGTGTCGAGGACGAGACGAGCGTGGGCGACACGGCGCCCGAGGCGCGGGAGCGCGGCATGAGCGTCGAGGTGGACGCCGCCGCCGCGAGCTACCTGGACGATCCGTGGCACGTCCTGGATTGCCCGGGCTCCGTGGAGTTCATGCAGGACGCCTACAACGCCCTGATGGTGGCGGACGCGGCCGTGGTGGTGTGCGATCCGGACCCGGAACGCGCGGCCACGGTGGGGCCGCTCCTCAAGTTCCTGGACGACCGCGCCATCCCGCACGTGCTGTTCCTCAACAAGATGGATTCGGGCACGGCCTCGCTCCGGGACATGCTGGCGGCCTACCAGAACGTCTCCGACCGGCCGCTGGTGCTGCGCGAGGTGCCCTACGGCGACGGCGAGCGGGTCACGGGCTTCATCGACCTGGTGAGCGAGCGCGCCTACGACATGGAGGAGACGACGCGCGGCGACCTGGTCCGCATCCCCGAGGATGTGCGCCAGCAGGAGGCCGAGGCGCGCCAGGAGATGCTGGAGCACCTGGCGGACCATGACGACCACCTGCTGGAAGAGCTGCTGGAGGATATCAACCCGGCCACCGACGAGATCTACGACAACCTGTCGCGGGATTTCCACGAGGACCTGATCGTCCCCGTGTTCTTCGGCTCGGCGCGCAACCTTCAGGGCATCCAGCGGCTGTGGAAGGCGCTCCGCCACGAGGCGCCGGAGCCGGCGGAGACGGCCACCCGCCAGGGCCTCGATCCCGAGGGCAAGGGCTTCCTGGGCCGCGTCTTCAAGACGCGCTATGCCGGCCATGCCGGCAAGCAGTCCCTGGTCCGGGTGTGGCGCGGTACGCTGACGGATTCCACCACCGTGGACGGGGGCCGCGTGGGCGGCCTGTTCGACGTCCAGGGCGGCCGGACGAAAAAGCGCAACAAGGCCGGGGCCGGCGAGGTGGTGGCCGTCAATCGGCTGGACGAGGTCCCCACGGGGGCCCTCATAAGCGAGGGCCGCGGCGCCACGGACGCGGCCGCCGACGACTGGCCGGAACCGCTTCCCGGTGTCTACGCCCTGGCGGGGGCGCCCGTGGAGGCGGGCGATGACGTGAAGCTCACGGAGGCCCTGCGCAAGCTGTGCGACGAGGACCCGTCGCTCTCCACGGAACAGCGCGAGGAGCCGCACGAGCTCATCGTGTGGGGGCAGGGCGACATTCACCTGCAGACGGTGGTGCAGCGCCTGCACGATCGTTTCGGCCTCGAAGTGACCACCGGGCGGCCGCACACGCCCTATCGCGAGACCCTGCGCAAGGGGGCCAGCCAGCACGCCCGGCACAAAAAGCAGACGGGCGGCCTCGAGTGTCCGCTCGCCGCCGGGAGTCTCGACGGTGAGCGCGACTCCGTC
>CAJXLG010000173.1 GCA_913055885.1 uncultured Rhodospirillales bacterium | reverse complement strand
AGCAGGCGCTCGTAGCGGTCGTGGATGCGCTCCACCAGGGCGGCTTCGTCGGCCAGGTCGAGGCAGTGTATGCGCAGCCGGCGCTGGCGCCGGTCCACATCCACCGTGACCGTCCCCGGGGTCAGGGAGATGATGCTGGACAGCAGGGTAACCGGCACGGCATCCCGCACGGTCAGGGGATAATCGATGAAGGCGGTGCGGGGCCGGCAGCGGGGCCGGAGGATAAGGGCGGCCACAGACAGGTTGGCCACCAGGATGTCGGCGAGCAGCCGCCCCAACAGCCGCAGCCAGGCCCCGGGCCGGCGCACCACGGGCGCCCCGGGCCAGAAGCGGGTGGTCACCGCCGGCAGGATCAGACCGATAACGAGCCCCACCACCATGGTGCCGGGATCGATGCGGTTATTGAGCAGCACCCACACCACCGCCAGCAGCAGGCTGAACAGCGGGTGGGGCAGCCACCGGCTCCGGTCGATCACGGTTGCCCTCCCCTATCGTCACCGAGCACGGCGGTCCGGTATCCCCCGGCATTGCCGAGGTCGCTGGCGGCGGCGGCAAGCCAGCGGTTGGCGGGGCCGGCGGCCGCCGCCAGCACCACCGCCACCAGGACCACCAGGGCCGCGATGCTTGTGAAACGGCGGAGGAAACGGCGGGTACGCGGCATGGATCAGAAGGCTTGTCCCAGGGTGACGTAGACCTGAAAGGGGTCGTCCACGTTGCGCCGTCTGTCGATGGGCACGGCGACGTCGGCGCGCAGGGGGCCGATCCCCGTATAGTAGCGCAGCCCCAGGCCGGCGCCCCAGCGCATTGCTGTGTCGCCGCTGCCCGGCGTGCTGTCGGCGCCCACCTTGGCGCCCTCGACGAAGGGCACCACGCCGAAGGGGCCGCTCACGCGCTGGCGCAACTCCAGGCTCACGGCGGCCAGCCCGCGCCCGCCCAGGGGATCGTTGTTTTTGTCCAGGGGGCCCACCATCTGCGCCGCGTAGCCGCGCACGGAGCCGGCGCCGCCGGCGTAGAGGCGGCGGTCCTGCGGGATGTTGTCACGCGGCTCGCCCGTCAGGGTGGCGACGCTGGCGCGGGCGGCGGCCACGCCGCCGGACCACAGGGTGCGATACACACGGCCTGTCAGGCGTGCCTCCAGGTAGCTGACGCCATCGCGGAAGGTTCCCGCCGCCGGGGCCAGGCGGGCCGTCAGCCGCTCGCCGTCGCCGGGGTCGAGGCGGTCCGCCGTGGTGTCGGCGCGCAGCGTGAGGGGCAGGGCGGCGATCATGCTGGTTCTGCTTGTTTCCGTTTCGCCGCTCAGGGGCTCCAGGCGGGCGACGTGACCGGCCACCGCGGCATCGACCGTCCATACGTCGGACAGCACGCGCTCCACCCCCGCCTCGGCATCCAGGGCCCGGCGCTGGAAGGCCTCCGTGGTCTCGCTGAGGGCGGCGCCGTGCAGCCGCAGGGTCTGGCCGTAGGCCAGGAAGAGGGGCTTGCGCAGGTCCACGTCCAGGCGCTGCTCCGGGCTGGACAGGGTGAGCCGGGTGCTCAGCGTCTCGTTGTGGCCCCACAGGTTGCGATGCTCCCACCGGGCGTGCAGGGCCGGCCCCTTGTCCGTGTCGTAATGCACGCCACCCCCGATGGTCCGCGGCGGCCCTTCCTTGACCTTGATGGTAACGGGCAGACGGCCGTGCGGCCCCAGGCTGTCGGCGGGCTCCATGGTGACCCCCGAGAAAAGATTCGTCTCCAGCAGCGCGCGGCGGGTCCGGCGCAGGGCGTCGGGGTCGAAACGCCGGCCCGGCCGCCACGCCACCAGGCGCCGCACGTAGGCCTTTCCCACCGTCTCCAGCCCCTCGAACCGCGCCCGGCCGAAGCGGGCACGCGGCCCGGTGGTCACGGGCAGGGTGAGGGTGAGGAGCTTGCGGTCGGGGTGCACCACGGCACGACGCTCGCCCACCTGGGCCAGGGGATAGCCCGCCTCGGCGAGCTTCCGGCGCAGGCGCTTTTCCGCCGCGAGGACGGCCTCGGCCCGGGCGCGGTGGCCCAGCGGCAGGCCGATGGCGCCGCCGTGGCGCGGCAGGCCGGGTGGCGGTTTGCCGGTGTAGTCGAGGGTCACGGGCCCCATGAGGTAGACCACCCCGGGGCGCACGGTGACCGTCACCGTGGCGGGCGCGTCGCTGGTGTCCACGCGGGTGGTCACGCGGCCGTCGTAGAAGCCGAAGCTTTCCAGGACGCGGCGCAGGTGGCCGTGATCGTTGCGTGCCCGCCGCACCAGGCCCCGGCGGGTGGCCGGCGGCGTGTCACGGAAGGCGACGAGCCGCGAGGCGTCGCGCAGCGCTGTGGTCAGTTCGTCGGAAACGGGGCCCTCGAAGCGGGTGCGGTAGGGGACCGCGGGGTCCTCGGGTTCCGCCCGCGCGGGGCTGACGACGGCCAGACCGGCGATGGTCCAGGCGAGCAGGCAGCGTGGGCGCATGACGGAACGGGCTGGTACGGTGAACCGGTATCGACCGGAAAAGAGCCCGACGATAACCCAAAAAAAGTTCAAAGACAAGGTTCAAAATGGCCCTCTGATACGTTTTGTTCATGGGCGACAGGGCGTCGCGGAAAAGCGACATGCACGGGGAGGCCGGAAACGGGACCGGCGACGCCCTGGCAGGCAGGCGCCGCCCGGCGCGGCGGGCGCCCGGGGTCCCGGGAGGGGCCGACGGATCGAGAGGGTTTCTGGACGCAATCACCATCAAGCCCGAAGCGGTCCCGATGGCGCGAGAATGGGGCCGGACGACGGAAGCCGGCCCCGGCTTCGGGCCGGCCGGTGCCCGGATACGGGCACCCGGCGACGGGGACCGGGGGTGGAATGCGCCCCGTTCCCCTGCTGAAGCCCGCGCCGCTCCGCTGCTGCGGGCGGCCCGGAAGCGGGCAGGGTTCAACAGAGGCTGTGGCAGCGCTGCTTCGTGAGCGATGCCGACTGGCCATCCACGCGAGAGGAAAGCCATGAGCGAGAGCGAACTGCTCGAGAACGACTTCTACCAGAAAGAATACGACAAGGATTTCGTCGACCACTGGGACGATCTCATCGGCTGGGAAGGCCGGCAGGAAGCGGAAGCCGGCTTTTTCCACCGCATGCTGGACGCCTTCGACCTCAAGAAGGTCCTGGACGCCGCGTGCGGCACGGGTTTCCACTCCATCACAATGGCCCAGGAAGGGTTCCAGGTGACGGCCGCCGACGGCGCCGGCACCATGGTGGAGAAGACCCTGGAAAACGCCCGTCAGCTCGGCGTGCAGCTCTCCGACAGCCGCGCCGTGGACTGGCTCAACCTGGAGGACGAGTTCGGCGAGAACGCGTTCGACGCCCTCATCTGCCTGGGCAACGCCTTCACGCACCTGTTCGAGCACGAGACGCGCCGCGATGCCCTGCGCCAGATGTACCGGGTGGTCCGCCCGGGCGGCATGATCATCGTGGACCACCGCAACTACGACAGCCTTCTCGAGGAGGGCTTCAACAGCAAGCACCAGTACTACTACACGGGCGAGGGCATCGACGCGCGGCCCATTGAGCTGACGCGGACGCTCGCCAAGTTCCAGTACACCTTCCCCAACGGGAACGTGTTCTACCTGCACATGTACCCGCTGAAGCAGGACTACGTGACGCATCTGCTCCAGGACGCGGGTTTCGCGGACGTCAACCGCTACGGCGATTTCGAGCGTCCGTACCAGCACTATGAGCCGGACTTCATCCAGCAGGTGGCGCTCAAGCCGAAGCGCTAGAAACCCGGGCGCCCGGCCGGGCCGGCGCGGTCGCGTCGGTCCCGCCGCGCCGGGGGCTGGCATTGGCCGGCAGGAGCAAGGAGGTATCCCATGGAAAACGATGATACCCGCGATATCGTCGAGAAGACGAAAGAATACTACGATGGCGCGGCCGACGAGATCTACCGCGACATCTGGGGCGAAAACGTCCATATCGGCAAGTTCGAAAACGCCGACGAGAGCCTGCCCGACGCCATGGCGCGGTCCAACCGCGAAGTGGCCGAGCGGGCCGGTGTCTCGGCCGACGACTACATCCTGGACGTGGGCTGCGGCTACGGCGCGCTGGCGCGCTATCTCGCCAAGGCCTACGGCTGCCGCGTGCTCGCCACCAACATCTCCGAGCGGGAGCTGGACTGGGGCCGCGAGCTGACCCAGGAAGAAGGCCTGGATCACCTGGTGAAGTTCCAGTGGGCGGATTTCCACGCCCTGCCGTACGAGGACGGCATGTTCGACCAGTACTGGTCCCAGGAGGCCTTCCTGCACGCCGCCGACAAGACCAAGGTGCTCAAGGAAGCGCATCGCGTGCTGCGCGACGGCGGCAAGCTGGTCTTCACGGACATCCTGGTGCGCCGCGATACCTCGGCCGAGGTGCGCCAGCGCATCTACGACCGGGTGAAGGCGCCCGACATGTGGGATGACGAGGACTACGTGAAGGCCCTCGAGGGGGTCGGCTTCGACCTCCGCGTCCACGAGGACTGGTCCGACAACGTGGCCCTGACGTACAACTGGGTCCGGACGCAGCTCGAGAACCGCCGCGAGGAATTCGAGCAGCGCATCGGCAAGGAGGTCGTTGACCGCACCTCCGATGCCCTTCAGTTCTGGGTGGACAATGCCAGGGCCGGCCGCATCGGCTGGGCGTGTTACGTCGCCCACAAGAAATAGACCGGCGCCGGCCGCTGGTTTGTAGAGCGAAACAAAAGGGAGAACGACGCCAATGGCTCGTCCGTATCTGTTTTCGTCCGAGTCCGTGGGTGCGGGGCACCCGGACAAGACGGCCGACAAGATTTCCGACGCGGTTCTGGATGCCCTGCTGGAGCAGGACCCCTATTCCCGCGTCGCCTGTGAGACCATGGTGAACACCGGCATGTGCATCCTGTCCGGTGAGATCACCACGCAGGCCCAGGTGGACTACACCGACATCGCCCGCAAGACCATCCTGGACATCGGCTACGACCGTCCGGAGATGGGCTTCGACGGCAACTCCATCGCCATCCTGACGGCGCTGGACAAGCAGTCCCCGGACATCGCCCAGGGCGTGGACGAAGGCAAGGGCCTCGACCTGGACCAGGGCGCCGGCGACCAGGGCCTGATGTTCGGCTATGCCTGCCGCGAGACGCCGGCCCTGATGCCCATGCCCATCCAGCTGGCGCACAAGCTCACCAACCAGCAGGACCGCGTGCGCCGCCAGGGCAAGCTGGGCTGGCTGCGCCCGGACGTGAAGAGCCAGGTCTCCGTCCGCTATGAGGACGACAAGCCGCAGATGCTCGACACGGTGGTCCTGTCCACCCAGCACATGGACGAGGTCACCCACGAGCAGCTCTCCGAGGCGGTGATCGAGGAGATCATCAAGCCGGTGCTGCCCGAGAACATGGTCACCAAGGACACCCGCTACCTGGTGAACCCCACCGGCCGCTTCGTCATCGGCGGTCCCGTGGGTGACTGCGGGCTCACCGGCCGCAAGATCATCGTGGACACCTACGGCGGCACGGGCCGCCACGGCGGCGGCGCCTTCTCCGGCAAGGACCCCACCAAGGTGGACCGCTCCGCCGCCTACGCCGGCCGCTACGTGGCCAAGAACGTCGTGGCCGCGGGCCTGGCCGACATCGCCGAGGTGCAGGTGGCCTATGCCATCGGCATCGCCAACCCGGTGTCCGTCCACGTCGAGACCTTCGGCACCGCCAAGATCGACGAGGAGAAGATCGAGGAGCTCATCCGCAAGCACTTCGA
>CAJXLG010000172.1 GCA_913055885.1 uncultured Rhodospirillales bacterium | reverse complement strand
TAGCGGTCCGCGCGCTGGCCCCAGACGGGACTGCTCACCGCCACCAGTATCAGGCTGGCGGCCACCAGCACCGACCAGAAAGCGGCAGGCAGCCCGGTGCGCTCAATGATCCAGGGCAGCGTCGCCAGCAGCGAGGACTGGAAGAGTCCCATCACGGTGACAGTGGCGACACCAAGAAACAGCTTCATGCATGCTCCTCCTTAAGCAGTTCTGGCAACGGTGCTCACTCACTCTGCGGCGCCGGCGCGCCCTGGCTCAAGCGCTCCACGGCCTGGCGGCACTGCGCCTCGCGCTCGCGCCACGCCGCCAGCTCGCGCAGCACGGCCAGGAAGCGCGGCTTGGTCGAGCGCGCCTTGAGCCGGCGCCATGCCTCTTCCGGCCGGTTGGCGTAGGTCTCGGGGTCGGTGAGGGCGGCCATCTCCTCCTCGATCCACGGCTCGCGGCCGTTCTTTTCCAGGCGCTGGCGCAGCTTCTCGTAGACGGTGCGCAGGGGAATGACGTCCGACAGGGCGTAGTCGAGCTGGCGCTGGCTGAGGGGGCGGTGCGCCCAGTCCGTGAAACGCATGGACTTGTCGATCTGCGCCTTCGCCAGCTTCGTCGCCAGGGCCTCGTAGCCCACGGAATCGCCGAAGCCGCACACCATCGCCGCCACCTGGGTGTCGAACAGGGGATGGGGCACCCGCCCCGACAGGTTCAGGAAGATCTCGATGTCCTGGCGCGCGGCGTGGAAGACCTTGGTGACGTCGGGGTTCACCAGGAGCTCGAAAAGCGGCGACAGGTCCATGCCCTCGGCCAGGGGGTCGATGGCGTGCGCCTCGTCCGGCCCGGCCACCTGGATGAGGCACAGGCGGGGCCAGTACGTCTTGTCGCGCAGGAACTCGGTGTCGATGGTGATGTACTCCGCCCCGGCGAGGCGCCGGCACAGCGCGGCGAGGGCATCGGGATCGTCGATGAGAGCCATGACCGACGGGTAACACGCGCCCGGGCGGCGAGGCCAGCGCTTGACAAACGGGGCCTGTCCGTGTGGTCTGCGCCAACCTCGCCACCCATTCATCGGCCCAATCGCATTTCGGGGAAGGCTGTCATGCACCGTTACCGGACGCACACCTGCGGCGACCTGCGCGCCGAGGATGCCGGCTGTACCACCCGGCTCTCCGGCTGGGTCCATCGCAAACGCGACCACGGCAACCTGCTGTTCGTCGACCTGCGCGACCACTACGGGCTCACGCAGTGCGTCGCCGACGTGGAAAGCGACGTCTTCCCCACGCTGGAAAGCGTGCGCCCGGAGAGCGTTCTGTGCATCACCGGCCGCGTGGTGCGCCGCAGCGACGACACCATCAATCCCAAGCTCCCCACCGGGGAGATCGAGGTGGTGGCCGATACGGTGGAGGTCATCGCCTCGGCCGACGTGCTGCCCATCCAGGTGGCGGGGGAGCAGGAGTTTCCCGAGGACCAGCGGCTGCGCTACCGCTATCTCGACCTGCGGCGCGAGCAGGTCCACAACAACATCATCCTGCGCTCGCGGATCATAAGCTCCATCCGCCGGCGCATGGAGGATCAGGGCTTCCTGGAATACCAGACGCCCATCCTGACGGCCTCGTCGCCGGAGGGGGCGCGCGACTTCCTGGTGCCCAGCCGGCTGCACCCGGGCACCTTCTACGCCCTGCCCCAGGCGCCGCAGCAGTTCAAGCAGCTCCTCATGGTGGGCGGTTTTGACCGCTATTTCCAGATCGCGCCGTGCTTCCGCGACGAGGACGCACGCGCCGACCGCTCGCCCGGCGAGTTCTACCAGCTCGACTTCGAGATGGCCTTCGCCACCCAGGAGGACGTTTTCGCCGCCCTGGAGCCCGTGCTGCACGGCCTGTTCGAGGAATTCGGCGGCGAACGCTGGGTGACCCCGGCGCCCTTCCCGCGCATCCCCTATGACGAGGCCATGCTCCGGTACGGGACGGACAAGCCGGACCTGCGCAACCCGCTGGAGATCCGCGACACCACGGAACCCTTCCGCGACAGCGGCTTCGGCCTGTTCGCCAAGGCCGTGGCCAAGGGCAGCGTGGTGCGCGCCGTGCGCGCCCCCGGCGCCGCCGAGCGCCCGCGCAGCTTCTTCGACCGCCTCAACGACTGGGCGCGCGAGCAGGGCGCCGGCGGCCTGGGCTACATCATCTACGGAAGCGACGGCGCCAAGGGCCCCATCGCCAAGAACCTGGAAGAGGAACGCACGCGCGCCATCGCCGAGCAGGCCGGCGCGGAGACGGGCGACGCCGTGTTCTTCGTCTGCGACAAGGAAAGCAGGGCGGCCGAATTCGCCGGCACGGTGCGCGAGGTGCTGTGCGACGAGCTGGACCTGCGCGAACAGGGCACCTACCGCTTCTGCTGGACGGTGGACTTCCCCATGTTCGAGGAGGACGAGGAGACGGGGCGGATCGGCTTCAGCCACAACCCCTTCTCCATGCCTCAGGGCGGCCTGGAGGCCCTGGAGAACGAGGACCCGCTCACCATCAAGGCCCTGCAGTACGACATCGTGTGCAACGGCGTGGAGCTGTCCTCCGGCGCCATCCGCAACCACCGCCCGGACGTCATGTACAAGGCGTTCGAGATCGCCGGCTACGGCCCGGAGACGGTGGAGCAGCGCTTCGGCGGCCTGCTCAACGCCTTCCGCTACGGCGCGCCGCCGCACGGCGGCGCGGCGCCGGGCATCGACCGCATGGTGATGCTGCTCGCCGACGAGCCCAACATTCGCGAGGTCATCGCCTTCCCCATGAACCAGCGGGCGGAAGACCCCTTGATGCAGGCGCCTGCCCCCGTGGACGAGGCCCACCTGCGCGAGCTCTACCTGCGCCACGCGCCGCTGCCCAAAAAGGACAAGGGCAAGGGCGAGGCCGACAAACACGAAGGCGAGGGCACGGGCGGCACGGACCAGGGGGAAAAGGGCGGCTGATCCCGGTTGCCAGCGGGCGGCCACACCCCCTACGGTGAATTGAGCCACCGTTCCGAGGGGAGGTCATGGCCCGTCGCATCGCAGCAACCCTCGCCGCCGGGGCCGTCGCGGCCGCCATCGCCCCGGCGGCGGCCGCCGATCTGGTGCCGCACCGTGCCGAATACACCCTGTCGCTGGCGTCCACCGCATCGGGCAGCGGCGTCACCGGGGCCGAGGGCCGCATGGTCTACCGGCTTGCCCGCACGTGTGACGGCTGGCGGGTGGAGAACCGCTCCGCCCTGGACCTGGTGCTGCGCGACCAGGGGACGGTCCAGAGCCACTGGAGCTACGCCGCCACCCGCCGTGGCGACCGCCTGCGCTTCCACGTGCGCAACAAGCGCAACGGCCGGGTGACGGACGCCCGGTCGGGCACGGCCCGCTTTACCGGGAAGGGCGGCACGGCGCACTACACCCGGCCCGACGAAAAGACCGTATCGCTCCCCGAGGGCACCATGGGCCCGGTGGCCCACACGGCGGCCGTGCTGGAGGCGGCGCGCCGGGGCGAGACGGTCTTCAGCCGGCCGGTGTTCGACGGCGCCGACAAGCCCGGCGCCTATCACGTCAACGCCGTCATCGGCCGGAAGATTGCGGCCTCGGAGGCGGGCGACCTTGAAAAGGACGCCAGCCCCCTGCTCGACAGCCCGTCGTGGCGGGTGCATCTGGCCTTCTATCCCGACGCCTCCACGGACGCGAAGCCGGCGTACGAGGTGGGCATGCGCCTGCACGCCAACGGCGTGGGCCAGCAGGTGACCCAGGACTACGGGGATTTCGCCGTGCGGGCCCAACTCACGGACGTGAAACGCCTGCCGGAACCCGAGTGCGCGGAATAGGCGAGGAGCCCCGGAACGTGTATGGGGCTGACATGGCATGCCATCGCCATCGCCATCGCGTATGCCGGCCTTGGGGTGGGCGGTCTGAGCCTTTTCGGCACGATCCTATCCGTTCTCCTCGCTGCCTGAATCCACCTCCGCCGTAAGCGCGTCCTTTTTCAGGGGCACCGTGAACGTCACCGTCGTGCCCTTGCCGGGCGCGCTGTCCGCCCGGATGCGGCCGCCGTGGCGGGCCACGATGCGGTGGCAGACGGCCAGCCCCACACCCGTCCCCGGGTATTGGTCGGGGGTGTGCAGGCGCTTGAAGATGACGAAGATCTGCTCGGCGTAGGCGGGGTCGAAGCCCTGGCCCGTGTCGCGCACATGGAAAAGGGTCTCCGTTCCCGTGCGGTCGGCCGTGATGCGTATCAGCAGCGGCCGTTCCGGGTCGGCGAACTTGAGGGCGTTGTTCACCAGGTGCAGGAGCACCTGGAAGAGCTGCCCGGAATCCCCCGTGACACTGGGCAGGGGCTCGGCTTCCAGCACGGCGTCCGCTTCCGCCAGGCCTTCCGCCACGTCGCGGCGCACCATGGCCACGAGCTGGTTCATGTCCACGGTCTCGAAGCGCCGCGCCTCGCTCTCCACGCGGCTGTAGGTGAGCAGGTCGCGCACCAGCGCCTTCATGTGGCGGGCGCCGCTGGTGACGTAGCCGAGATAATCGCGGGCCGTGTCGTCCAGGTCATGGCGCAGGTGACGCTCCAGGAGCTGGCTGAAGGTGACGATCTGGCGCGTGGGCTCCTGCAGGTCGTGGGCGGCCACCTGGGCGAAACGCTCCAGTTCGGCGTTGGAGCGGGCCAGGGCGTCCACCGTCTGCTGCAGCCGGGCCTCGTTCTCCTTGCGCGCCGTGATGTCCTCCTTGAGGGCGACGAAGTGGGTGATGGCGCCGTCGGTGTCGCGCACGGGGGCGATGGTGGCGTTTTCCCAGTAGAATGTGCCGTCCTTCTTGCGGTTCAGGATCTCGCCGCGCCATTCGCGGCCGCTCTTGATGGTGGCCCACAGGTCCTCGTAGGTCTCCGCCGCCGTCCGCCCCGACGCCAGGACGCGCGGCGTCAGGCCCAGGATCTCGCCGGCGCTGTAGCCCGTCAGGCTCTCGAACTTGGGATTGACGTACTCGATGACGCCGGCCCGGTCCGTGATGAAGACGGCCACCGGGCTCTGGGTGACGGCGCGCGACAGCTTGCGCAGGCGCTCGGCGTCGGCCTGACGGCGGGTGACGTCCACGCGCACACAGGCCACGCCGCCGTCGGAGGTGGGGGTGTCGCGCGCCAGCAGGTAGCGGCCGTCGGCGGTGTGCTGGAGCACGGCGGGGGGCGCGTCGTTGTCCGGGCGCTCCTCGTCCATGCCGGTGGGGTTCTCGTCGCGCACGTGGCCGCCGTCGCGCAGCGTCGCCTCCATGCTGTCGCGGTCCATGCCGGGGCGCAGCATGGTCCCCAGCCACGGATAGAAACGGCCGAAGCGGCTGTTGGCCAGCACCAGCCGGCCGTCGGGGGCGAACAGGGCGAAGGCCTCGGCCAGGCTCTCCACGGCGTCGCGCAACTGGGTCCAGGCCCCCTCCGCCCGGGCGTGCGCCCGGTGCAGCCGGTGCATGAGCCAGGCCAGCGCCGCCATGAGCAGCCCCGAGATCACCACCAGCACCACCCGGAAGGCGTCCGCCCAGCGGCTCTGGGTGATGTAGTGGTTTTCGTAGAGGGTGCGCACGGTGTCCAGGGTGGCGCGCACCCCCAGGGCGTTCATGGCGGCCTGTTCGGCGCGCGCCGTTTCCACCTTGCGCAGGCTCAGGTCCACGTGGTCCGGGAGGCCGGCGAAGGGGTGCCCGGGCCGCCCCGCCAGGCGTTCGGCAAGGGCGGCGCGCCGCCGTTTCAGGCGCTCGCGCAGGCCCGGTGCCGGCGACAGGGTGTAGTCCAACAGGGCGTTCACCAGCCTGAGGGCCA
>CAJXLG010000171.1 GCA_913055885.1 uncultured Rhodospirillales bacterium | reverse complement strand
GGAATCGGCCCGTCCGCCGCGACGGCCAGGGCGGCGTCCAGGTCGTGGGCCTCCGCGACCGAGGCATGGGGCCATCGCTGTTCCACGGTGGCGCGCATGGCGTCGCGCACGAAGGCGTGATCGTCGGCGACGACGAACCGCATGAAGGCTCCCGCGATCGTTCCCCCGGACGCCACAAGGGCCCGGGCGCGGCGCCGGGCCGGGCCGCGTGCGTGTCCCTGCCGCGCTGCACGCACCGGGATGCAGGATAGGCGCGAAGAAGCCCCCGCACAAGCAACCGGGCGCGCCCCTATCCGGAAGGGGTAGGCCGCCTACTTCTCATGGATAGGTCGGGACAGTCGGGCACAGCGTGTTCTCCCCGGATTCCGGGGGCTGCGTGTACGTCCCGGGGTGATTACTAACGGAAGTTAATATTTTTCCCGCCGGGGAAAGCCCATACGCTTTCTTTAAGTATCGCGGATGGCGCGGGCGGGACGGCCCGCCGGGCCGGACAGGAAAGGGACGAGGCCATGACCCGGATTCTCGTGGTGGACGACGATGCCGATGCCCGGCATCTGCTGGAGCGCATTCTTACCAGCGCCGGCTATACGGTGCTCACGGCCAATGACGGCCACGAGGGCCGGCGCAAGACCTTCAAGTACCGGCCGGCGGCGGTGGTCACGGACCTCGCCATGCCCGAGCGCCACGGTCTGCAATTGATCGCCGAGATCAAGCGCAACCTCACCCACACCCCGGTGCTCGCCGTCACCGGCGAGGGCCGGCCGGTGGACGCGGCGCTGGATCTGGCGAAGCGCCACGGCGCCGAGGGACTCCTGGGCAAGCCGCTGGAACGCGACGCCGTCTTGCGCGTCCTGGACTGCCTGCTGCGGGGCGAGAGCCCCGCCGACGACCACGCCGTCGCGGACGAGCCGGACGACGACGGCGTCGCCGTCATCATGCCGCCCGACCTGCTGCGGCTGAAGTGCGGCGCCTGAAACGGCGCCCGGAAAGGGGAGGCCCGCCATGCCGGAAGGGACCTGCGCGCACCATCCCGGCGACACCGCGGCCCAGCTCGCGGCGGTCTTCGCCGCCTCGCGGGACGCCATCCTGGTGGTGGACCGTCACGGCATCGTCGAGACCGTGAACGGGGCGGCCGAATCCCTGTTCGGCTACCCGGCGGACCGCATGGCGGGGCAGCCGCTGGACATGCTGGTGCCGCCGGAAAGCGGCATGGACCACGGCCCCACCCTGGCCGCCCGCATCGCCGCCGGCGAGGGCGCCGCCCGCGCCATGGACGGCGGCCGTGACGTCACGGCCCTGGCGGCGGACGGCACACGTCTGCCCATCTCCGTCACCGTGGTCCGCTTCGATGGCAACGACGGCCCCCGATTCGTGGGCACCGTGCGCGATCGGCGCGGCGAGACGGATGCCCTGGCCGGCTGGCGCGACAGCGCCGCCCGGCTCGATCGCAACGAGACGCTCATGCGCACCATGATCCACGCCAGTCCCCTGGGCGTCGCGGTATCCAGGCGCGACGGCGAGATCCTGGTGGCCAATCAACGCCTGGCCGAGATCGGCCACACCACGCCCGAGGCCCTTATCGGCACCAACGCCCGCGACTTCTACGCCGATCCCGCCGACCGGGACGCCCTCATCGCCGAGCTGCGCCGGCACGGGGTGGTGCGTGATCGCGAGGTGCGCTACCGGCGCATGGACGGCGAGGTCTTCTGGGGCCTCGTGTCCCTGATGCCGACGGTCTATGAAGGGGTCGAGGGCATCATCATCTGGCTGTACGACATCTCCGGCCACTATCAGGCCCTTCTCGACGTGGTGCCCGCCGAGGTGGCGCTGCTCAACGGCCAGGGCGCCATCGTCACGGTGAACGCGGCGTGGCGGGCATCCGACGAGCTCAACGGGCGGCCCGGCGATTCCGCCATGGGCACGAACTACGTGGCCGTCTGCCGCGAGGCCGGCGGCGCGGGCACCTCGGATGTCGGCCTCGCAGCCGATGGAATCGAGGCCATCCTCAACGGTTCGCGGGACGAATTCAGCCTCGTCTATCAATGTCCCGTCGCCGCGGAAGAGCGCTGGTTCAAGATGCTGGTGCGCCCCGTTTCCGGCGCCCTGGGGGCGCGGGTCGCCGTCATGCACGTGAACGTGACGGACCAGGTGCGGGTGGAAAAGGACCTGCGCGCCGCCACCAACCAGGCGGAGCAGGCCAACCGCGCCAAGTCCGCCTTCCTCGCCGGCATGAGCCACGAGCTGCGCACCCCCCTCAACGCCATCATCGGCTACAGCCGCCTGGCCGGCGAATCGGCGGAGGATTGCAACGACGACGACCTGGCCGGCGACCTGGGCCACATCGAGGGCTCCGCCAAGCACCTGCTGGAGATGATCAACGACATCATGGACCTGTCCAAGATCGAGGCGGGGCGCATGGACGTCCGGCGCGAGGCGGTGGACGTGCGCGGCCTGCTGGACGAGGTGTCGGGCGTGGCGGAGCCCCTGGCCCGGGCCAACAACAACCGCTTCCGCGCCCACGTGGTGAGCGATCCCGGCCCCCTGGTGTCGGACCAGCTCAAGATCCGCCAGAGCCTCCTGAATCTGGTCTCCAACGCCTGCAAGTTCACCAGCGACGGCCACATCCTGCTGTCCGCCCAGCGCGAGGCGGCCGGGGGGCGCGCCTGGGCCGTCTTCACCGTGGCCGACAGCGGCATCGGCATGACGGAGGAGCAGCTCGGCCGCATCTTCCAGGACTACACCCAGGCGGACCGCAGCACCAGCCGCCAGTACGGCGGCACCGGCCTGGGCCTCAGCCTGACGCGGCAGTTCTGCGACATGCTGGGCGGGCGACTCGACGTGACCAGCACGCCCGGCGAGGGCACCCGCTTCACCCTGCGCCTGCCCACGGGCCAGCCGGCACCCGACACGCTCCCCGCCTGCCAGGGCAGCGGCTGGCGCGGCCCCGTGCTGGTGGTGGATGACGACGCCGCCGACCGCCAGGCCATGCGCGAGGCCCTGGAGGCGGCCGACTACCGGACCCTTGAGGCCTCCGACGGGGAGACCGCCCTGCGCACGACGCGGGAGGCCAAACCCGGGGCCGTGGTCCTGGATCTGTTCCTGCCGGGGCGCGACGGCTGGGACGTGCTGGCCGCCCTCAAGAACGATCCGGACCTGTGCCACATCCCGGTGGTCGTGGCGACCATCCTGGAGAGCGGCGGCCAATCGGCGACGCTGGGGGCCACCGACATGCTGCCCAAGCCCGTGAGGCCGGAGCGTCTGGTGTCCGTGGTGGACCGCCAGTGTGCCGGGCGCGCCAACCCGCACGTGCTCTACGTGGATGACGACGCGGCCAGCCGCGATCTGGTGCGCCGCACCCTGGAACAGGGGGGGTACAGCGTGGCCACGGCGGCGGACGGCCGGGCGGCCCTGGAGCGCCTCGGCCGGCTGCGCCCCGATCTGCTGCTGGTGGACCTCATCATGCCGGGGCTCAGCGGATTCAGCGTCATCGAGGCGGTGCGCGCCGACCCCGCCCTGGCGGACATCCCCGTCGTGGTGCTCACCGCCCGCGACCTGAGCCCGGAAGAGGAAAGCTGGCTGGCGGAGCACGGCGGACCCGTCATGCAGAAGGGGGCCTATTGCCCGGAAAGCGTGGTGGCGCTGGTGCGCGACGCCTGCGCGCAGGGAGGTGCGTCATGACGGAAGAACGGCCCGTCCTCCTGGTGGAGGACAACGAGATGAACCGCGACATGCTGTCGCGCTGGCTCAAGCGCCGCGGCTGGACGGTCATCTTGGCGCCCGATGCCGAAACGGCCCTTGCCCGTTTCGACGAAATGACGCCGCGCGCCGTCCTCATGGACGTGGACCTGCCCGGCATGAACGGCTGGCAGGCGACACGGGAAGTGCGCCGGCGGCCCGGGGGCGGGGGCGTTCCCGTGGTCGCCCTCACCGCCTACGCCCTGAACGAGTTCGAGGAAGAGGCGGAAGCCGTCGGCTGCGACGCCTTCCTCACCAAGCCGCTGGACCTGGATGCCGTCACCGCCACCCTGCAACGCCTGACCGCCGGGAGCGCCGCATGACGTCCGTGACCCCCGAGACCGCCTCCGACAACGCGGAAAGCCGCGCCCGCGCCGATGCCCGGGCGCGGCTCCTCGCCCCCATGCACGCCGTGGCCGAGGAGAGCCGGCGGCTGTTGCATCATGCCCGCGAGGGCGGGGCCGACGACACGGTGCTGACGGACCTGACGCGCCTGGAGCGGCGCGCCCGGGACCTGCTGCGCGCCGTGGACGGCCTGCTGCACGGCGCCGTCTCGGGCGAGGCGTCGGAACGCGGCGAGATGCTGCGGTCCAAGCTGCGCCACGACCTGCGCAACCACCTCAACGTCATCCAGGGCTACGCCCGCCTGCTCCTGGACACGGCGGACGATGCCCCGGCGCCCGTGCCGGCGGGGCTGGAGACGGTGCTGTCCCTGGTGGGCGACGGCAAGGCGCGCCTGGAGGCCGTGCTGGACCTGGGACTCTACGGCCAGGCCCCCGCCGAGCACGCCCGCGCGGACGTGGCCCGCCTGGACGACGCCATGACGGGCCTTCCCGCCACCGGGGGCCGCCGCCCGCTGCCGCGCGGCCGGGTGCTGGTGGTGGACGACGACAGCGCCACCCGCGACATCCTCCACCGGCTGCTGGCCGACGACGGACACACCGTCCTGCCCGCCGGGGGGGCCGCCGACGCCCTGGCGGCGCTGGCGCGCACGCCGGCGCCCGACCTGGTGCTCCTGGACCTGGTGCTGCCCGACGGGTCGGGGCTGGACGTGCTGGCGGCGGCGGAGGGCGTGCCCGTCATCGTCATCTCCGGCCAGGACGACCACACCAGCCTGGAGGGCGCCGTGCGCGCGGGGGCCGAGAACGTCATCCCCAAGCCCTTCGACGGCCGGCTGGTGCGCCTCATGGCGGGCGCCGCCCTGCGCCGCGTCGCCGCCGAGGCGGAAACGCACCGCCTGCAGGCCGAGGCGCGCGGGCTGCGCGACGCGCTGGCGGCCGACAAGGCGGAGCTGGAGCGCCTGAGCTTCGTCCTGGCGCACGACCTCCAGGAACCGGCGCGCGGCCTCATCACCCACACCCAGCGCCTGACGCGCAATCTGGCGGCGCACATGGGGCCGGAGGAATGGGCCAGCGCCGACCACGCCACGCGCGGGGCGCGCCGCCTGCGCGCCCTCGTCGAGGGCATGCATGCCTACCTGCGGGTGGACCAGGACCTGCGGCCGCCCGCTCCGGTGCGGCTGGACGACGCGGTGGACGAGGCCCTCATGGCCCTGCCCGAGACGGCCCGACGGGTATGGCGCCGGGACCCCCTGCCGGAGGTGCACGGCGACCGGCGGGCGCTCACCCGGGCCGTCCGCATCCTTCTGGACAATGCCCACAAGTTCGCCCGGCCCGAGCAGCCCCTCGCCGTGGCCGTGCGCGGCTGGCGCAGCGGCCGGCGGGTCCATCTCCTGGTGGCCGACAACGGCATCGGCATGAGCCCCGACGAGGCGGCCCCGGTGTTCGACCTCTTCCGCACGGTGCACGGCCCGGGCGCCTATCCGGGCTGCGGCGCCGGGCTCGCCGTGGCGCGGCGCATCGCCGCCGCCCACGGCGGCACCATCGGCGTGCGCTCCCGCCCCGGGCGCGGCAGCGTCTTCCACCTCACCCTGCCGGCCGTCCAGGAGGCTCCCGGCCCGATGGCTGATGACGGGTAAACCTCGATCCGGCAGTTAGTGAACTGCTGGCCGACGCCAGAACCATAAGGCGTCATCCCGGAAACCTTCGGGCGAA
>CAJXLG010000170.1 GCA_913055885.1 uncultured Rhodospirillales bacterium | reverse complement strand
CAGGCGCCATGCGCATCCGCACCGGCGAAAGCGACGGCGAGGCCCTGTAGCCCGCGAGCCGCAAGGAGGTTCCCATGCGCAAGTTCATTCCCGCCCTCATCGGCCTGCTCGGTGCCGGCCTGAGCGCGGCGCCGGCGGCCGCGGCCGTGCCGGCCGAGAGTACCTTCGTCTTCAACTCCTTCTCCTTTCTCGTCCACGGCTTCCTGGTGATGTGGATGGCCGCGGGCTTCACCATGCTGGAGGCCGGCCTGGTCCGGAGCCGGAACGTTTCCACCATCTGCCTGAAGAACGTCACCCTCTATTCCATCGCCTGCCTCACCTTCTTCCTGGTGGGCTATAACCTGATGTACATGGGGGTGGACGGTGGCTTCCTGGGCACGCCCGTGCCCTGGGCCGGGGACGACAGCGCCGCCCTCAACGGCGACTTCTCCGCCGGCTACGCCGCCGCCTCCGACTGGTTCTTCCAGGCGGTCTTCGTCGCCACCGCCGCCTCCATCGTGTCCGGCACGCTGGCCGAGCGCATGCGGCTGTGGCCCTTCCTGCTCTTCGTCGTGATCCTCACGGCCGTGCTCTATCCCATCCAGGGCGCCTGGAACTGGGGCGGCGGCTGGCTCCTCGAGATGGGCTTCTCGGACTTCGCCGGCTCCACCACCGTGCACTCCGTGGGCGGCTGGGCCGCGCTGGCCGGCGCCATCGTGGTGGGGGCGCGCCGCGGCAAGTACGACAGCCAGGGCCGCGTGCATCCCATGCCCGGCTCCAACCTGCCCCTGGCCACCCTGGGCACCTGGGTGCTGTGGCTCGGCTGGTTCGGCTTCAACGGCGGCTCCCAGCTCGCCCTGGGCTCGGCGGCCGACGCCGTCGCCATCGCCAACATCTTCGTCAACACCAACATCGCCGCCGTGGGCGGGCTGCTGGCCGCGGTCATCCTCACCCAGGTGATGTTCAAGAAGGTGGACCTGACCATGGCCCTCAACGGCGCCCTGGCCGGCCTGGTGTCCATCACCGCCAGCCCCCTGAGCCCCACCATGGGGTCCGCCGTGGTCATCGGCGCCGTGGGCGGCGTCCTGGTGGTCTTCGCCGTGCCCCTGTTCGACAAGATCAAGGTGGACGACGTGGTGGGCGCCATCTCCGTGCACCTGGTGGCCGGCATCTGGGGCACCCTGGCCGTGCCCTTTACCAACGACGCCGCCAGCTTCGGCGTGCAGGCCGTGGGCGTGGTGGCCGTCGGCGCCTTCACCTTCGTCGCCAGCCTGCTGGTGTGGCTCGCCATCAAGTACACCATCGGCATCCGCGCCAGCGAGGAAGCGGAAGCCAACGGCCTGGACAAATCGGAGCTGGGCCTGGAGGCCTACCCCGAGTTCGGCCGCGGCTCCGCCACCGCCGCGTAACGGCCCTCGGCCGAAGGCCAACGGACCCGGTCCCCGCGGGGACCGGGTCCGCCCTTCCTAATTACTATGCGGAGATTACTCTTGACAATACGCGAATCGGCGACATACCGTAGTCCTGCGGTTCACAAAGGAGCTGTTTTAAGGCTGCCGGAGTAACCGCAAGAGCTGCCGCCCCGCGTAGGGCGGCAGTCTCTATTTGGATAACTTTACCGAACAATACCATCTTTTGGCCAGCAATTTTGCGCTTTAGTGTTGACGTAAGCAGGGTTGAGTCTGTCATAAATATCATAAGCTTGATAATATTCTTGCCAGCTTTCTAACGCACTGTTTTCATGTTTTACTTTCAGGAATGCAGAATATGCAATTAGGTCGGCAAGCTGCGTAAACAGGCAATTCTTTGAATCTTTTTCATTACCATCTTTAGTAAACATGTCGAGTGGCAGATTCCTTGTATTCGAGCCGTTATGCCATCCCCCATACTGACTTCCAGTAGGAAGATGTACTTGGGCTTTTCGATACATCTTCCGGTACTCTGGATGACCTTGATCAAAAAATACAATACCGTTAACTTTTTTAGATTGACATTGTCGACGCATCCTTTGAAACAACATATGCATCGCGGCTTCAAGTCTGTAAGAACCATATATCGACTTCCCCCTCGTCACTGCCACGCTCATAACTGATGATTCTTCTAGAAAATCCACCATACTTAATATATCGGAGTATACAGAAAGACATTTAGGTACTTTAAATGGATACTTTCCTCTATTAAAATTTCCACGCCCGGCTGCTAGCTTTGTCCCGTGTAATTCCTTGTGAAATGGGATTTTACATTCATTCTCTACCCTTTTACGCCACGACTTTGCATTTTTAAAAAATTCACCCCATACAATATGCCAATTTTTATCTCTTTTTCGTAAAAAAGGAATAGCAATACAGGTAACAACGTAAACGTTTTTATCATGGGATTCGTCAATATAAAATATATCTAATCCGTTTTTCTCAAGTTCCATTATCATACTCCGCGTTTCGGGCGTTATGTTGAAAAATGTAGTGCAACTTTATATGCACGTCAATATGATAACCGGATCGACAGCGTTTACCGAAATACCTTCATTGTCTGACCAGAGTTCACCCCTTATAACTGAGTTTAATGAAAAGCCTCGACACCCTCCCCGACTACCCCTTCCAGCGCCTGCGCGCCCTGCTGGGGGATGGGATGCCGCCGGCGGACCGCGAGACCATCAACCTGGCCATCGGCGAGCCCCAGGATCCGCCGCCGGCCCTGGTGGCCGGGACCATCGCCGACAACGCCGATAGCTGGAACCGCTATCCCCCGCCCGCCGGCACGCCGGACCTGCGGAACGCCATCGCCGGCTGGCTGACGCGGCGCTTCGGCCTGCCCGGGGGTGTGGTGGATCCGGACCGGCACGTGCTCGCCCTGGCCGGTACGCGCGAAGGCCTTTACGGCATCAATCAGGCCGTCCTGGACGGCCGCCCGGGCGCCAACGTGCTCATCCCCAACCCCTTCTATCAGGTCTATTTCGGGGGGGCCGTCATGGCCGGCGGAACGCCGGTGCTCCTGGATGCCACGCCCGGAACGGGATACCTGCCCGACATCGCCGGGGCCGATCCGGCGACCCTGGACGCCACCGCCCTGGCCTATCTGTGCACGCCCTCCAACCCCGAGGGCGGCGTGGCCGACATGGCCACCCTGAAACGCACCATCGAGGCGGCGCGGCGGCACGATTTCGTCCTGGTGGTGGACGAGTGCTACGCCGACATCTACCCGGAAACCCCGCCGCCCGGGGCCCTGGCGGCCTGTGCCGACCTGGACGGGGACCTGCGCAATGTGGTGGTGTTCCACTCCCTGTCCAAGCGCAGCGGCGTGCCCGGCCTGCGCAGCGGTTTCGTGGCCGGCGATCCCGCCGTCATCGACCGTTTCCGTCGCCTGCGCAGCTACGGCGGCGCCACCATCCCCCTGCCCGTGCAGGCGGCCTCCACGGCCCTGTGGAACGACGAGGCGCACGTCGAGGCCATCCGCGCCGGCTACCGCGAGCGTTTCGCCCTCGCCCGCGACCTGCTGGGCGACCGGCCCGGTTTCCGGGTGCCCGGCGGCGGCTTCTACCTGTGGCTGGACGTGGGCGACGGCGAAACCGTGGCCCGTCGGCTGTGGGCCGAGCAGGGGGTGCGGGTCCTGCCCGGGGCCTATCTGGCCCGCACCAGCGCCGCCGGCTTCAATCCGGGCGCGCGCCACGTGCGTCTGGCCCTCGTCCATCCCGCGCCCACCGTACAAGAGGCCCTGACAAGAGTCGCGCGCGTGGTGTAGAAAGGGCCTCATGGCCCGGAACGCCAACGCCATGCCGCGACTGATCCTGCTGCCACCCGGCAGCATGCGTTTCCTGCGCCTGCGCGCGCTGGAAGCGGGGGCGTTCCTGTGCGTCCTGCTGGCCGGCCTCTTCCTGGCCGCCCTCCTCACCTACCACCCGGCCGATCCGTCGTGGAACGCCGTGGGTGCCGGCGCCGCCAGCAACGCCCTGGGCCGCGCCGGCGCGTGGGTGGCCGATTTCGTGCTGCAATGGCTGGGTCTCGCCGGGGCACTGCCCGTCCTGGTCCTGGGCACGTGGGCGGCCCGGCTGGGGACCCGCCGGCCGCTCACCGCCGCCGCCCGGCGGAGCGGCATGCTGCCCGTGGCCCTTGTGCTGACGGCCATCGCCGCGGCCGCCCTGCCCGTGCCGACGGACTGGCCGCTGGCCGCCTCCCTGGGCGGCGTGGCGGGTGGTTTCCTGCTGGCCCAGGGTGTCACCCTGAGCGGCCTGCCCGCCCCCCTGCTGGGCTTTTTGAGCGCCGCCGCCGCCGCGCCCGCTTTCGCCCTGAGCACGGCTCTCGACCGGGCCGAATGGCGCCTGCTGGGGCAGCGCGTGGTCCAGGGCGGCCGCGCCGCGACGACCTTCATTCGCCGGCTGCCCATCCACGGGCGGGCCCTGGTGGCCTTCCTCAAGCGCCTGGAACGCCCCGAGACGGCACCGCGCGCGCCGCGCCACGAACCCACCCTGGCAACGCCGGCTCAGCCAGCAGCCGACGCGCCCGGGCCGGCCCCGGCCCCCCCGGAAACGCCATCCCGGCCCGAGCCGGCGCCCGAACCGGAGCCGGCCCGCGAGTCCGCCGCCGCGGCCGAAGCGCCGCCCACGGAGATCGTGGAACCGCGCGCCCCGACGCCGCGGCCCGGCAAACAGGCGGCCCGGGGCGAGCAGAGCAACCTTGCCCTGGGAACCACGGAGGACGATTTCGCCCTGCCGCCCCTGTCCCTGCTGCACTATCAGGAGGAACCGGGCCAGCAGGCCAGCGAGGAGGCCCTCGCCCAGAACGCCCGCATGCTGGAAAAGGTCCTCAAGGACTTCGGCGTGAAGGGCGAAGTGGTGAAGGTGCGCCCCGGGCCGGTGGTAACCCTCTACGAACTTGAGCCGGCCCCCGGCACCAAGACGTCGCGCGTGGTGAACCTGGCCGACGACATCGCCCGTTCCATGAGCGCCGTTTCCGTGCGCATCGCCGTGGTGCCCGGGCGCAGCGTCATCGGCATCGAGCTGCCCAACGCCCGCCGGGAGACGGTGGGCTTCCGCGAACTCCTGGAGACGGAGAGCTTCGAGAACCAGAGCGGCCGCCTCATCCTGGCGCTGGGCAAGGACATCGGCGGCGAGCCCGTCAACGTGGACCTGGCGCGCATGCCGCACCTGCTCATCGCCGGCACCACCGGCTCCGGCAAGTCGGTGAGCGTCAACACCATGATCCTGTCGCTTCTCTACCGGCTGCCGCCCGAGGAATGCCGCTTCGTCATGATCGACCCCAAGATGCTGGAGCTGTCGGTCTACGACGACATTCCCCACCTGCTCACCCCCGTGGTGACGGACCCCTCCAAGGCGGTCGTGGCCCTCAAGTGGGCGGTGCGCGAGATGGAGGACCGCTACCGGGCCATGGCGCAGCTCGGGGTGCGCAACATCGATGGCTACAACAAGCGCATCCGGGACGCCCGGGCCAAGGGCGAGGCCCTGAACCGCCGCGTCCAGACCGGTTACGATTCCGAAACGGGCAAGCCGGTCTACGAGGATCAGCCCATCAGCCTGGAGGCGCTGCCCTATATCGTCATCGTGGTGGACGAGATGGCCGACCTCATGCTGGTGGCGGGCAAGGAAGTCGAGGCGGCCATCCAGCGGCTGGCCCAGATGGCGCGCGCCGCCGGCATCCACCTCATCATGGCGACCCAGCGGCCGTCCGTGGACGTCATCACCGGCACCATCAAGGCCAATTTCCCCACCCGCATCAGCTTCCAGGTGACGTCGAATAGCTCTGCGCGCGGCTTGCCTGCGGCGTTGGCTCGCCGGCGGTTGTTCTGCCACATGAGCTTGGGCTTG
>CAJXLG010000169.1 GCA_913055885.1 uncultured Rhodospirillales bacterium | reverse complement strand
CACCCCGAGATCTTCGAGGCCCTTACCGAGGGCACGGAGCTTCTTTTGGACGACGGCCGCCTGCGCCTCGTGGTGGAGGCATGCGACGACGAATCCGTCACCACCCGGGTCATGACGGGCGGCACCCTGTCCAACAACAAGGGCGTCAACGTGCCCAACGCGGTGCTGCCCCTGTCGCCCATCACGGCCAAGGACCGGGAGGACCTGGACTTCGCCCTGCACATCGGCGTGGACTACGTGGCCCTGTCCTTCGTCCAGCGGCCCGAAGACGTGGCCACGGCGCGCAAGCTTGTCGCCGGCCGGGCGAAGGTCATCAGCAAGCTGGAGAAACCCGCCGCCATCAACCACCTGGAGGAGATCATCGAACTCTCCGACGGCATCATGGTGGCGCGCGGCGACCTGGGCGTGGAAGTGCCGCCCGAATCGGTGCCCATGCTCCAGAAGCAGATCATCGGCGCCTGCCGCACCGCCGGCAAGCCGGTGATCGTCGCCACCCAGATGCTGGATTCCATGGTCCACTCGCCGGTGCCCACGCGCGCCGAGGCATCGGACGTGGCCACGGCCGTGCTCGACGGCACGGACGCCGTCATGCTCTCGGCGGAGACGGCGGCCGGCGACTATCCGCGCGAGGCCGTGGACATGATGGACCGCATCATCGATCAGGTGGAACACGATCACCACGACACCCGCTGCACGGTGAAGCACGAAACGCCGGAGAACACGGCCGCCGACGCCATCTGCTCCGCCGCCCGGCACGCGGCCGAGACCCTGAGCGCCGCCGCCATCGTGGGCTACACCTCGTCGGGCTCCAGCGTCCTGCGCGCGGCGCGTGAGCGCCCCGGCATGGCCATCCTGGGTCTCACGCCCGAGCCCGCCGTGGCCCGGCGCCTGGCCCTGGTGTGGGGCGTCCATTCCTGCGTCAGCCCCAACGTGGAGAACTTCGCCGAGATGGTGAAGAACGCCCAGGCGCAGGCGCTGGAGGAAGCCATCGCCGGGCCGGGCGACCGGCTCGTCATCATCGCCGGCGTCCCCTTCGGCACGCCGGGGACCACCAACATCCTGCGCATCGCCTGGGTGGAACGCGCCGACGCGCCGGGCGGCTGACGGGCCTCGGAACGGGAGGCACCATGAGCGACAGCGTGACCCCGGAGGACGTGCAACGCGCGGCCGACCTTCTTTCCGGGCACGTCATCCGCACGCCCACCGTCCCCTGCCCGGCCCTGTCGGCCCGCACGGGCGCCACGGTCCACCTGAAGCTGGAAAACATGCAGGTGACGGGGGCCTTCAAGGCGCGCGGGGCCCTCGTCCGCCTGAGCGGCCTGGATGCCGAGGCCCGCCGGCGCGGCGTCATCGCCATGTCGGCGGGCAACCACGCCCAGGGCGTCGCCTGGCACGCTGCCGCCCTGGGCATCCCCGCCACCATCGTCATGCCGCGCGACACCCCGTTCACCAAGGTGAGCCGGACGGAACGGCTGGGCGCCGCCGTGGAGCTGGTGGGCGATTCCCTGCCGGCGGCGCGCGAGCACGCCCGGCAGCGGGCGGAAGCCGAGGGGCTCACCTACATCCCGCCCTACGACGATCCCGCCATCATGGCCGGCCAGGGCACCGTGGCGCTGGAAATGCTGGCCGACGGGCCGGCCTTCGACGCCCTCATCGTCCCCGTCGGCGGGGGCGGCCTCCTGGCCGGCATGGGCGTGGCCGCCCATGACGCGTCCCCCGGCGTGCGCCTGTACGGCGCGCAGGCCGCGCTGTACCCGGGCATGCGCCGGGCCCTGGCGAACGACGATACGGCCCTGCCCGGTGGCGCCACCCTGGCCGAAGGAATCGCCGTCACCACGCCGGGCGAGCGCACCACGCCGCTGGTCCGCGAGCACGCCACGGCCGTTCTCACGGCCGACGAAAGGGCCATCGAGGCGGCCATGGCCGGACTCATGGAAAACGCCAAGGTGGCGGCCGAAGGGGCCGGGGCGACTCCCCTGGCCGCGCTCATGGAAAATCCCGGCCTGTTCGCCGGGCAGACGGTGGGGCTCGTCATCTCTGGCGGCAACGTGGACGCCCGGGTGATGGCGAGCGTCCTGACGCGCGCCCTGGTGCGCGGCGGGCGCATCGCCCGCCTGCGCATCGCGGTGCCCGACCGCCCGGGCGGGCTGGCCGAGCTGGCCCACCACATCGGCGAGCACCAGGGCAACATCATCGAGGTCTACCACCAGCGGCTTTTCCAGGACGTGCCGCTCAAGACGGCCGAAGTGGACGTGGTGGTGGAAACCGTGGACAGCGCCCACGTGGACGCCATCGTCGATGCCCTGACGACGGCCGGCATGCCCACCCGCCTGCTGTCCAACACGGCGGGCGGCCATGCGCCGGCGCGGGATCAGGGCTCCTGACCGAGGGCGTGATAGGCGCCCCGGAAGTACAGCAGCGGCTGGCCGCCGGCAGCGACGCTGAGGTCCTGGACCCGGCCCACCACGATGACGTGGTCGCCGCCATCGTGGACCGATTCCACCGTGCACTGGATGTTCGCCAGACAGCCCTTGATGAGGGGAAGGCGGTTCATCCCCTCCTCGGTTTCCACGTGGTCGAACTTGTCCTCGGCGCGGCTGGCGAAGGTAATGGAGGCCTCGCGCTGGTCATCGCGCAGGATGTTCACCACGAATCCGTCGCCCTCGGTGTAGGCGGCCAGCTCGTGGGTCCGGCGGCCCAGGCAGATGAGCACCATGGGCGGCTCCATGGAGACCGAGGAGAAGGCGTTGACCGTCACGCCCTGGGGCTCGCCCGCGGCGCTGCGGGCCGTCACCACCGTCACGCCCGTGGCAAAGGAGCCCATCGCCTTTTTGAAATTATGCGGATTGACGTCCATGGCCTGCCTGTTTGTCGCTTCTGGAACTGCCCCGTTTCTACACCATCGGCGGCCGGCGGCAAACCGTGGCAACACCCCGTTAACAACTGTTGCCCTTGACGCAGCGCACCGCAACAAGGTCTAAAAGGATGGTCAGGTGCTAGTATATGGTTGACCGCCTGGAACGGCGTAACACGTTGTACGGGAAGGGCGGATCCGGGGCAAGAGGGTCTGCATGCTCTTCGCCATTGGCATTCTTGTTGTCATTGGTTCGATTCTCGGCGGTTATATCGGGGTCGGCGGCCACCTGGCCGTCCTGATCCAGCCATTCGAACTGCTCATCATCGGCGGCGCCGCCGTCGGCTCCTTCAT
Source organism: uncultured Rhodospirillales bacterium (assembly GCA_913055885.1). Lineage (GTDB taxonomy): Bacteria > Pseudomonadota > Alphaproteobacteria > Rhodospirillales > CAJXLG01 > CAJXLG01. The sequence goes on along the minus strand of CAJXLG010000169.1, from coordinate 2,596 downwards.
CCTGGGCAATCCCAAGAAGGTCATCCTCGGCGTTTTCCGCAACATCGGCCGGGTCGTGTCGGGTGCCAAGCACGACAAGGACAGCTACCTGGAGCTCCTGATGATGCTGTTCACCGTGTTCCGGCTGGCGAAGACCAAGGGGGACCTGGCCCTGGAAAGTCATGTGGAAAAACCCGAGCAGAGCGATCTTTTCAAGAAGTTCCCCACGTTCTTCAAGGACCGCCAGGCCCTCATGTTCTTCTGCGACTACCTGCGCCTTTTGACCATGGGCAGCAGCAATCCCCATGAGGTCGAGGCGGTGATCGACGAGGAGATCGCCACCATCCGCGAGGAATGGCATTCCATTTCCGGCTCCATCTCCACCATGGCCGACGCCATGCCGGCACTCGGCATCGTGGCGGCGGTGCTGGGCGTGATTCACACCATGGGTTCCATCTCCGAGCCGCCGGAGGTGCTGGGCCACCTCATCGGCGCCGCGCTCGTCGGAACGTTCCTCGGTGTGCTCATGTCCTACGGCTTCGTCGGCCCCATCGGGAACAAGCTGGAAAAGGTCTTTGACGACGACCTGCGCTATTATCACGTCATGAAGGCGGCCCTGCTGGCTCACATGCAGGGCTACGCGCCGCAGATCGCCGTGGAATTCGGCCGCAAGATCCTGCCCGAGGACGTGCGGCCCACGTTCCAGGAAGTGGAAAACAAGATGGCGTCGGCGCCCACCGACGGCTGACCGGAAGACGGAACGACCATGGCCGACGGCGAGAACCAGCCGGTCATCATCAAGAAAAAGGTCCAGGGCGGCGGCGGCGGCCATCACGGCGGCGCCTGGAAGATCGCCTATGCCGACTTCGTCACCGCCATGATGGCCTTCTTTCTGGTGCTGTGGCTCCTGAACTCCGTCACGGAGAAGAAGCTCAACGGCATCGCGGATTATTTCTCGCCGCCCAATGTTTCCAAATCCACGTCGGGCGCCGGCGGCGTCCTGGGCGGCCGGGCCCTGGACGACGAGGGCAACCGCCTGGGCAAGGGCGGCAAGAAGATCGAGAACCCGTCGCCCCCGGCCAAGCCGGGCAGCAATGTTACGGAAAAAAAGGTCCAGGGCGGTGTCTCCGCCGACAAGGATACCGAAAAAACCGCCGCCAAAAAGGAGCAAAAGAAATTCAACAAGGCCAAGAAGGTGCTCAAGCAGGCCCTTCAATCCTCGCCCGAGCTTCAGAAACTCTCCAAGAACATGCTGGTCCAGAACACGAAGGAGGGCCTGCGCATCCAGCTCGTGGACCACAAGGGAACCGCCATGTTCCCCTCCGGCTCGGCCCGGATGAAAGGCCACACCAAGAAACTCATGCGCATGGTCTCGGCGGTGGCCAAGCGCATGCCCAACGAGATCGCCATAAGCGGCCACACGGACGCGGTGCCCTTCGCCGGCGCGCGCAAGGGCTATGGCAACTGGGAACTCTCCACCGACCGGGCGCTGGCGGCGCGCCGGGCCCTCATCCAGAACGGCGTGCCGCAGGACCGCGTCAAGCGCGTGGTGGGCAAGGCCTCCACGGACCCCCTCAAGCCCGACAACCCCAAGGCGCCCGAGAACCGGCGCATCAGCATCACCATGCTCCGCAAGGGGGGCATGAAACAGGGCGTCAAGCCGGGGCCGCTGCCCGAAAACTTCTGACGCCCCGCCCTGTTCCCGCCATGGTATGCCGACTCCCCCCTTTCGATCGCGCGGTCCATCGCCTACCTTGGGCGTATGAAGGAGACGCCGGCCGAACGCCCCATACCCTTCTTCACCACCACGCCCTCGCCCTGCCCGTACATCCCGGGCCGGGTGGAACGGAAGCTGGTCACGGAGCTTGACGGCGGTCAGGCCGAAGCCCTGCACGATGCCCTCTCCCAGGCCGGTTTCCGGCGCAGCCACCGCATTATCTACGTTCCCGCCTGTCCCGACTGCTCGGCCTGCGTGCCCGTGCGCGTGCCCGTGGAGCGGTTCCGCGCCGGGCGCAACCTGCGGCGCGTGTGGAACCGCAACAGCGACCTCACCCTGGTGGACCGGCCGGCCGAGGCGCGCGAGGACCACTTCCACCTGTTCCGGGAATACGAGCTGGCCCGGCACGGCGAGGGCGACATGGCCTGCATGGATTTCCGCGACTATCAGGCCATGGTGGAGGAAACCCCGGTGCAAACCTGGCTCATGGAGGCGCACCATCCCGAAGCCGGGCTGGTCGGTGTGTGTCTCGCGGACGAGCTGGGAGACGGCCTGTCGGCGGTCTACAGCTTCTTTGCCCCGGGGATGGAGCGCCGCAGCCTGGGCAGCTTTCTCATCCTCTGTTTGATCGAGCGGGCCCGGGCGCTTGGCCTGCCGCACGTCTATCTCGGGTTCTGGATCGCGGAAAGCCGCAAGATGGCCTACAAGGCGCGGTTCCGGCCGTTGGAGGGTTTCGGCCCCGACGGCTGGCACGATCTGGCGAGCGACGCGCCCGACGGCTAGCCCGGATTTCTCACGGACTCGATGGGCTGTGTCGGCTCTCCGCCGTGCCGATTGCGGCCCCGATCGGGGTCGGGGCCAGGCATCGAAGGCCCGCAGACGATGCTCCTCCCCTCAGGG
>CAJXLG010000168.1 GCA_913055885.1 uncultured Rhodospirillales bacterium | reverse complement strand
GCGGCTCGCCAGGCCCCCCTACGCGCCACGCGAGCGCGATGCCCTCCTGGACAGCCTGAGCACGGAGCTGGGCCTGGGACCCGACCAGCTCGGCGCCTTCCGCACCCTGCTGGGCCATTACGTGCGCGCCGACGTCCTCGCCACCCGCTATCAACGGCTCTACCAGTACGCCAACGTCGCCATGTACACCCTGGCGGTCGTCGCCATCGCCGTGGTGGCCTTCCAGAGCCTCTTCCTGCCGGGCATGGCGGTGGTGGTGTGGCTGGAAGTGGCGGCGCTCATCGCCACCGTCGTCCTGTTGCGGCGCGAGAACAGCCAGGGCTGGCACCGCCGCTGGCTCAACTACCGCTATCTGGCCGAGCGCTATCGGGCCGGCGTCTTCCTCGCCGCGGCGGGCACGGACCCGCGCAGCGAGCGCGACAGCAAGGCCATCCCGTTCGACGAGGACGTGTGGATGAACAACCACTTCGAACGGGTCTTCTACAACCTGGAGAACCTGCCGCACTACGAGGACGAGGCGGCGGTGGCCGCCCTGCGCGACTTCCTCATCACCTATTGGCTGGAGGACCAGGCCCATTTCCACCGCCGCACCATCGAGCGCAAGGAACGCGCCGACCACCGCCTGCATCAAGCGGGCCTGGTGCTCTACACGGCCACCATCATCGCCGCCGTGCTGCACGCCAGCCACGGCGTGGAGAAGCTCGTCCACGCCGCCGGGATCAAATGGGCCTTCTTCCACAAGCCGGGGCCGCACCACCATTTCGTCCTGGGCAATTTCCTCACCTTCGCCGCCCTGGTCTTCCCCGCCGTCGGCGCCTCCATCAACGCCATCCGCACCCAGTTCGACTTCGGCAAGCGCGTGCAGAATTCGGAGAAGATGGTGGAGGGCCTGGAGGAAATCATCGCCCGGGCGCGCGCGGTGCACACCATGCCGGCGCTGTTCGACATCCTCTACGAGGTGGAGGAACACTTGATGAGCGAGAACCAGCAGTGGTTCGCCGCCGCCTCCCTGCGCAAGCTCATGCTGCCGGGATGAGGGGTCAGGGGGCGGCGGCCCCCTCTCAGGATTCCCGTTTTTCCGGCTTCACCCACCAGTTCATGATCCGCACGCCCTTGGCCGGCGCCTCGGCGGGGCGGCCGAGCCTGTTCCAGTAGGCCACCCGGTCGTAGGTGAGGTGCCACTGGGGAATGACATAGTGGCCCCAGAGCAGCACGCGATCGAGGGCGCGGCACGCGGCCACCAGTTCCTCGCGGCTCCCGGCGGAAATGACGCGTTCCACCAGGGCGTCCACCACGTCCGACTGGACGCCGATGATGTTGCGGCTGCCCTTCGTCGCGGCCGCCGCCGAGTGCCAGTAGCCCCGCTGCTCGTTGCCGGGGACCTCCGGCTGCGGGAAGATGGCCGCCACCATGTCGAAATCGAAATTGTCGCGGCGCTTCTTGTAGGTGCTCGCCTCCACCGTGCGGATGGTGGCGTCGATGCCCAGCCGCTTGAGGTTCTTGGTGAAGGGCAGGGTGATGCGCTCCCACGCCCCGGCGGAGGCGGCGTTGAGCAGGATGTTGAAGCTGAAGGGGGCGCCCGTTTCCCTGTTCACCAGGGTGCCGTCGCGCACTTCGTAGCCGGCCTCGCGCAGGAGCTCGAGGGCCTTGCGCAGGTTCTTGCGGTCGTGGCCCGACGCCCTGCCTTCCGGCGGATCGTACACCTTGTTGAACACCTCCGGCGGCAGCGCGTCCTTGTACGGCTTCAGGATTTCCAGCTCCCGCCCTTCCGGCAGGCCCGTCGCGGCGAGCGCCGAGTTGGCGAAATAGCTTTCCGTGCGCGTGTACTGGCCGTAGAACAGTTTTTGATTTGTCCACTGGAAATTGAAGGCGTAGGCGAGCGCCCGGCGCACGGTGCGGTCCTGGAAGATGGGCCGGCGCACGTTGAAGACGAAGCCCTGCATGCCCGAGGGGCGCTCGTGGGGGATTTTCGCCTTGATGAGCCGGCCTTCCTCGACGGCCGCCGTGTCGTAGGCCGTGGCCCACTTCTTGGCCTGGTTCTCCCGCCGGACGTCGAATTCGTGGGCCTTGAAGGCCTCCAGGGTCACGGTGCTGTCGCGGAAGAAGGCCCAGCGCAGCGTGCCCACGTTGAAGCGCCCGCGCGTCACCGGCAGGTCGTCGCCCCACCAGTCCGCCACCTTGTCGTAGACGATGTAGCGACCCTGGGAGAGGTCGCTGATGCGATACGGCCCGGCCCCCGGAATGGGCTCCAGGGTGGTGGTCTTGAAGGCGCGGTCCTTGAACGCGTGCTCGGGCAGCACGGGCATCTCCGCCACCACCAGGGGCAGCTCCCGGTTGTGGTCGTCGGCGAAGGTGAAGCGGACGGTGTGCCCGTCCAGGGCTTCCACCTTTTTCACGTCCCGGTAGTTCTGGCGGTAATAGGGCTTGCCCTTCGCCTTCAGGGTGCGCAGGGAGAAGGCCACATCGGCGGCGGTCACCGGTTCGCCGTCGTGGAAGCGGGCGTCCTTGCGCAGCGTGAATTCCGCCCACGCCCGGTTGTCGGGCACGGTGATGCTTTTCGCCAGGTAGGCGTAGACGGTGTACGGCTCGTCGGCGCTGCGGGTCATCAGGGTGGCGAAAGGCAGCTCCGCCCCGTAGGGGGCCTCGCCCTTGAGGGTGAAGGGATTCACGGTGTCGAAGCTGCCCGCGCGCCCACGGCGCATGGTGCCGCCCTGCGGCGCGTCGGGATTGACGTAGTCGAAGTGCTCGAAGCCGGGGCCGTACCTGGGCTCGCCGAAGACCGCCAGGGCGTGTCGCGGCTGCGGCTCGCCCGCCCCGGCCGCCGCCGGCAGCAGGCCGGCCGCCAGGAGCCCGGCCGCCAGGGCCGATACCGGACGCATGGTTTCCCCCTCTCGTGCGTTGCGTGAAAGCGGGCCGATTATGGGAATCCCCGGCCCCGCACGCAACCGCCGTTCAATCCGCCCGGCGCAGGAGGTAGGTGCGCTGGACGCCGAAGCGTTTGGGAAGCTCCAGGGTGCCCACATAGTGGTGGGCGAAGGGGCTGTTGTACCCGCTGCCGCGGCACGCCGCCGCGGCGCGGCGGGCCTTCTCCTCCGCCAGGAGGAAGGCCAGGAAGGGCTCGCTGACGAAGACGCGCCCGGGCACCGTGATGGGCTCGATGCGCGCCGCCCGGTTGACGTGGACGCCATACAGGCCGGGCCGGCCCGTGAAGGGATCCGGCGTCCGGAAGACCGGCCCAGCGTGCAGGCCGATGCGGGGCACGAAGGGGCCTCCCGTGCCGGCGCCGTGGCGGGCGAAGGCCCCGGCCAGCGCCAGGGCGTAGTCGGCCAGGGCCACGGCGCCGTCGGTGGCCACGAAAAGGCCATCGCCCCACGTCTCCACGGCCGCCGGGGCGTGGGCCGTCAGGTCGGCGGCGACGCGGTCGAGCACGGTCAGGAAATCCGGCATTTCCGGTTCCGTGAGGCCGCTGAAGCCCTGGACGTCGGCGAACAGCATGCACTTGACGGTGCGCCCGCCGCGCCCGGATTCCGCCGGGGCGGCGTCGGGGGCGGCCGGGGCGCCCGGCACGGGCACGGTGGCATCGCCCGCCCCGCCTTCCCGGAGGGCCGTCAGGTTGATCACCGACAGCCGGTCGCTGTCGTGCCAGCGGGCGACGAAATCCGCCGTGCCGCCGGGGACCGGCGAGCTTGTGCCGTCCCACAGGGCCACGAGATCAGGGGCCGTGCCCAGCGCCCGCGCGTTCATCTCGGCCAGGCCCAGCAGCACCTCGTTGCCGAAGCTGAACAGCGCGTCGTCCGGCATGGGGGGCTCGTCGGTGGCGAGGGTGACGCTGTCCACCAGCCGCAGGGCGCGCCGGAAACGCCGTTCCCAGTGGCGCCCGGCCGGGGTCACGGAGGCGGCGATGAAGCTCTCCGTGTCGAAGGGGAGCACCACGTGCACCTCCGCCTCGCGCTCCAGCATGGCCTCGATGAACAGGAGGTCGCCGCCGCCGGCGGCGCTGGTGTAGCCCACGCGGGCGTCGAGGGCGTCCAGGCGCTCGGCGATGGCGCGCGCCACCGTGGTTTCCATCTCCGGCGGAAAGCGCGGCGGCGTGCGCCCCGGCTCGTCGATCATGTGCCCCGTGAAGATCACCACGCGCGGCGGCGCCAGGGCCGCCAGGGCCGCCGCCGGCACGGGCACGCCGTGGGCCTCCAGCAGGCGGAGCTGCTGGCGCGAGGAGGCGACGCGGGCGCGGGTGGCGCCGGCGCCGTTGGCCGCCCCGGCGTAGGTGTCGGCGGCGGCTTCCGGGCGGTCCAGGAGGAGGAGCGCCTCGCCCTCGGTGACGGCGGCCCAGTAGGCGGTTTCCGCGTCGCCCGCCGCGCCGGCGCGCGCCCGCTCGGCCGCCGCCTGGTCCAGCACGCACCGGGCCAGCCGGGCCGCGGTGTCCGCCTCGCCCAGGAGGCGGCTGAGGCTGGCGGCGTTGATGCCCGTGTAGAAGCCGCCCGACAGGTCGTAGGCCGTGTGGTAGATGTCGCGCGCCCGGCGCAGGGCGCCCGTGTCCCCCGTGCGCTGCCATTCCTCCTTGTACAGCCGGGCGAGCAGGCCGTGGCGGTCCTCGCTGGCGCTGGTGGCGCGCTCGAAGCGGTCGGCGACGCGGCGCAGCGTGGCCGCCAGTTCCGCCACGCGGGCCGGCCCGGCGGGGGCGTCCCCCGCCGTCAAGTCGCGCAGCAGGGTGGCCGCCCGGCCCAGGGTGGCGTCGTCGAGGGTGAAGGCGCCGCCGGCTTCCAGCAGGGCGCGCGCCTCGGCCGGGGCGCCCGTGTGCAACAGGGCGCGCGCCGCCAGGACCCGCAGGCCCTCGTTGTCGCCGTGCCGGTCCAGGCCGGCCCGCGCCAGGTCGTAGGCGCGGAAGACGTGCCCCGCCTCCATCTGGGCGGCGGCTTCCGCGGCAATGGCCTCCGGCGACCGCCCCGCCTCGACGAGGGTCCCGGCCACGGCAGGTGCCGCCCCGCCGTCGTTGGACTGCACCATCAGTCGCCCCTGTTTTTCGCGTGTTTTCCGTCGTGGCGGGGCCATCGTGGCACATCCGCGCCCGGGGGCGAAGGGTGGTTGTTTATTTATCAGGGTATAGGCGCGCCCGCCACCTCGTTGGTTAGCGGGCTGTGGGATTGGTTGCGGGGGTGGGATTTGAACCCACGACCTTCAGGTTATGAGCCTGACGAGCTACCGGGCTGCTCCACCCCGCGTTAGGTTTGTTGGGTATTTGGTAGGCATTTGGGTTGGTGTAAAGAGGGTAGATTTTGGGGCGCTTGGAGGACCTGGCGGCGACCTACTCTCCCACATCTTGAGATGCAGTACCATCGGCGCGGAGGGCTTTCACGACCGAGTTCGGGAAGGGATCGGGTGTTTACTCCCTCGCTATGGCCACCAGGTCGTCGAAGCGTCCCGTGTTTTTTATGGTGTGTGAAGGCTGTTTTTTTTGGTGACTTTTGTGCGCGGCGTGGGTCGGGTTTGCTGCCGCGCCGGAGGATCAAGCTCATTCGAGCGATTAGGACCGGTCAGCTTCACGTGTTGCCACGCTTCCACATCCGGCCTATCGACGTGGTGGTCTTCCACGGCTCTCGGGGGATCCCTTGTTTTGAGGGGGGCTTCCCGCTTAGATGCCTTCAGCGGTTATCCCTTCCGCACATAGCTACCCGGCTATGCCGCTGGCGCGACAACCGGTCCACCAGGGGTGCGTCCGACCCGGTCCTCTCGTACTAGGGCCAGCGCCTCTCAGGGATCCGACACCCGCGGCAGATAGGGACCGAACTGTCTCACGACGTTCTAAACCCAGCTCACGTACCACTTTAATCGGCGAACA
>CAJXLG010000167.1 GCA_913055885.1 uncultured Rhodospirillales bacterium | reverse complement strand
GGCCGGGCGGCGTCTGTGCGCCGGCCGCCAGGCCGGCGGCCACCGGCGCGAAGAGGTCGCGGCCGTGGAAGCTGGCGGACAGGGACTCGGGCTGCCAGGTGATTTCCCACGCCTCCACTTCGCGCGCCCGGCGCACCACCAGCTCGAACAGCCCGTTGTCGGGCCCCACGTACCAGCGCTGGTCGGCCCATACCGCCACGGGCCGGCGACCCGTCCCCACGCCGGGGTCCACCACGCACAGGAAAACGCTTTCCTCCGGAAAGGCGGGCGCATGGGCGGCCAGCAGGTAGGCCGAGAGCATGGGGTCCCAGGCGGGGGCGTCGGCGAACAGGTCGATGACCGGAACCGCCGGCGCGCGCGTCGCCAGACGCGCCTTCATCTGCCCCGTGTACGGACCCGTGAGGCCGAAATCGGTGACGAGCAGGATCATTGTCGGCCCTCCCCGAGAGAACGCTTCTCCTCTGACCTGACACGCCGCGCGGCAAAGGGCAAGGCCCATCGCCGCGCCCACCTCGCGGGCACGGCTGTTGCGGAGGGGCGCCGGCCTCCGTACAGTGACGCAAAGATGAAAGCGTGGCCGCCGCGGGCTTTTGCGTGCGGAGCTGGCATGCTATTCGATTGCACGTTTGATGCTTAGCGGACCGGGGAATCGGGACCGGCTTCATGGGGTTCAGCCCGTCACAACCGGAAAAAGCGTCCCACCCGGGGCAACACGTGGCGGTCGCCGCGATCCTTGCGGTTTATGGCGCCCTCGCCGCCTTCTGGTACGCCTTCGCGCCACCCGGGCCCGACGGCGGCGTGGGGCCGGCCATGGCCGGCGGCTGGGCGCTGCTGGCGGCGGCGCTCGTCCTTACGCTGCTGGCCCAGCAGGGCTGGCTGCGGCCGCGGGGGGCTCCGGAGTCCGGGGTCGCCCGCATCGACGACCTGCGGGACCTGGTCTTCCTGGTGGGGGAGGACGGCACCCTGCGCACCGCCAACGCCAACGGCCGCGCGGTGGTGGCGCAGCTTTTCGGCGACAGCTTCGAGGGCACCTTCATCCACCTCTTCGCCGCGCAGGACCGGCCGCGTGTGGAACATGCCCTGGGCGGGGCCCGGAAAGGCCGGACCAGCCGATTCATGGCGCCCCTGGACGACAGGAGCGGCGAGCCCAGGGTCTATCACTGCGAAATTCTGCCCTACGGGACCGAGGCGGCGCCGGCCTGCCTCGTGGTGGCGCGCGACCTCACCACCCTGTGGGAGACCCTGGACGCCCTGCAGGAGAGCGAGGAGCGCCTGTCGGGCATCATGAACACGGTGGTGGACGCCATCGTGGTGGCGGACCAGAACGGCATCATCTGCTCCTTCAACCAGGCCGCCGAGCGCATGTTCGGCTATGTCGCCGAGAAGGTCATCGGCGAGAACATCAGCATCCTCATGCCGGAGCCCGAAAGCTCCCGCCACCAGGCCTACGTGGACCGCTATCTGTCGAACGGGCGGCCCAAGGTGCTGGGAATCGGCCGCGAATTCATGGCGCGCGCCCACGACGGGACCGAGTTCCCCGTGGAGATCGCCCTGTCCGAGATGCGCCACGGCAACAACCATCTGTTCACGGCCATCATCCGCGACATCACCGAGCGCAAACAGGCGGAAGCCCGCCTGCGCGTGGCCGCCAAGGTGCTGGACGCCACCTCCGAGGGGGTGGTGGTCACCGACGAGGCCGGGCGCATCACCTGGGTGAACACCGGCTTCTCGCGCATCTCCGGATACGACCCGGAGGAAGTGACGGGCACCGCGCTCGGCTCCGTGAAACCGGGCCTCCAGCGGTACGGCGAGGGGCACGTCTGGCAGACCGTGGACACCAGCGGCAAATGGAACGGCGAGGTGTGGAACCGCCGCAAGAGCGGCGAGACCTACCCGGAATGGCTCACCCTCCAGCCCGTCCACGACGACAACGGCGCCATCATCGAGTACGTCGGGGTCTTCAGCGACCTGTCCAAGGACAAACAGGCCGAGGAGACCATCCGCACCCTCACCTATTACGACGCCGTTACCCGGCTGCCCAACTTCCATCTGTTCCAGGACCGCCTGCTCAACGCCATGGAGCGGGCCGAGCGCAACGACCGCAAGGTGGCCGTCGCCCTCATCGGCCTCGACCGCTTCAAGCAGGTGAACGAATCCCTGGGGCACCAAGTGGGCGATTCCGTGCTCGTGGAGGTGGCCAAGCGCCTCAAGCAGGTGGTGCGCTCGCCGGACGTGGTGGGCCGTCTGTCGGGCGACATCTTCTGCTGCCTGCTCACGGACCTGCGCGACGCCCACAACGCCGCCCGCATCCTGGACAAGCTGGTGGAGAAGTTCGGCCAGTCCTTCATGGTCGAGAACACGGAGATCTTCCTGACCGCCAGCCTGGGCGTGTCCATCTTCCCCGACGACGCGCAGGACGTGGACGGCCTGCTGCACCAGGCCGAGACGGCCATGGCGCGCAGCAAGGACGACACGGATTCCAGTTACCAGTTCTACATGCCGGAGATGAACGCCAACAGCATGGAGCGTCTCCGGCTGGAAACGGACCTGCGCAAGGCCGTCCGCCGTGACGAGCTGGTGCTCCATTACCAGCCCAAGGTGGACATCCACACGGGCCGCCTGCTGGGCGCCGAGGCCCTGGTGCGCTGGGAACACCCCGAGGTGGGCCGTGTGTCGCCCGGGCGCTTCATCCCCATCGCCGAGGAGACGGGGCTCATTGCCAGCATTGGCGAATGGGTGCTCAAGGCGGCCTGCGAACAGATACGCGACTGGCGCGCGGCGGGCCACGACGTGCCGTGCATCGCCGTCAACCTCTCCGCCCAGCAGTTCAAGCAGGCCGACCTCGTGGACACCGTGCTCTCCACCCTGGAAAGCTACGAGACCCCGCCGGAGCTCCTGGAGGTGGAGCTGACGGAAACAGCGGTCATGGAGAACGCCGAGACCACCATTTCCATCCTGGCCCAGCTTCACGAGCGCGGCCTGCACATCGCGGTGGACGATTTCGGAACCGGCTATTCCTCCCTCTCCTACCTCAAGCGCTTCCCGCTGGACCGGCTGAAGATCGACCGCTCCTTCGTCCAGGACCTGGGCGCCAGCCCGGCCGGGGCGGAGATCGTCAGCGCCATCGTGGGCATGGCCCACAGCCTCAACCTCGCCGTGGTGGCCGAGGGGGTGGAAAACCACACTCAGCTCAACCTCCTGGGCGAGCTCAACTGCGACGAGGTCCAGGGTTTCTACTTCGGCCGCCCCGTGCCCGCGCCCGAGTTCCTGGAAATGATCAAGCAGGGCCGGCTCGAGGGCGAGGACGTCGCCTGAGCCCCCGGCTCTGCCCCCGAGACCCGGCGGGCGCCACAGCCCCCTGTTCATCCCGTCCGCCGGAAACCGGCCGGGGCCTTACGGCCGCCCCTTTATATGCGCGATATGGGCGGGTCGATGTTTGCGTTAAAAGCGAATTGGCGCCAAGGCTTATAACGAACCGCATAAGTCCTATAACCATCGTGAAGCTTGATACCCTACAGGGCGTAGCCTACTTTTCCGTTTGGTCCCGGCCGGATACGGTCTTTCGGCTCCCGTCCGTCACCCCCATCCCCTTCTTCCCCCATGGGCTGCCGGCGAGTCGGGCCGCCGGCCGGGACCAATACCCCTGCCCTCCCGCCCGACAGGCCCTTTCCCCGCCCTAAAGGGGAGTAGGCCCGGCGCATCCAGCGTGATAGGGTTCGCGCCCGATCGCGATCAAAACAGCGAAAAGAGGGCAAGCGACCGTCATGTATGTCGTCATGGTGACCCCCGAGATCGCCCCGGCCGCCAAGGTGGGCGGCCTGGCGGACGTGGTCCACGGCCTGGCCCGGGAGGTCGGCCTGCGCGGCAACGCCGTGGAAACGGTCCTGCCCTTCTATGACTGCCTGCGGCACGACCAGATCCACAACCTGGAAAAGACCTTCGAGCACCTGTGGGTGCCGTTCCACGAAATGTGGATTCACTGCGACGTCTACACCGGCGACGTGGGCGGTGTCCGGACGCACTTCATCCAGCCCCATTCGCACCACGACTTCTTCAACCGTGGCGGCTTCTACGGCCAGGAGGACGACCCGGCGCGCTTTGCCTTCTTCTCGCGCGCCGCCCTGGAGTTCTTCCTCAAGAGCGGCCGCAACCCGGACGTCATCCACTGCCACGACTGGCAGACAGGGCTGGTGCCGGTGCTCCTCCATGAAGTGTACGGTGCCCTGGGCCTCGTCCACCCGCGCGTGTGCTATACCCTGCACAACATCGACCACCAGGGGGTGACGGGCGCCGACCTGCTGCGCGACGTGGGCCTGGTGCCCGAGGCCCTCATGCATCCCGACCGCATGCAGCAGCATGACGATCCGGGCGCCGCCAACCTCATGAAGGGCGGCATCGTCTTTGCCAACTTCGTCACCACCGTATCCATGCGCTATGCCGAGGAGATCCGTGGCACGGACCTGGGCCGCGGCCTCCAGGGCACCCTGGACGCCCACGCCCGCAAGCTCGGCGGCGTGGTCAACGGCATCGACTACGGCACCTGGAACCCGGAAATCGATCCGCACATCCCGTGCCGCTACTCGGTGGACAACGTGGCCGAGAAGTTCCGCGACAAGACGGCCCTGCGCCACCGCCTGATGCTGCGCGACAGCTTCCGGCCCATCGCCGCCATCGTCAGCCGGCTGGACCGCCAGAAGGGCGTGGACCTCATGCGCCACGCCCTCTTCTACGCCCTGGCCAACGATTGCCAGTTCGTCCTCCTGGGCACCTCGCCCGACCCGGAAATCACCGGCCACTTCCTGGAGCTCAAGGAGCACCTGAACGAGAACGAGGACTGCCACCTGGAGATCGACTATGACGAGGAGCTTTCCCACCTCATCTACGCCGGCGCCGACATGATGGTGGTCCCCAGCGCCTTCGAGCCCTGCGGCCTGACCCAGATGATCGCCATGCGCTACGGAACCGTCCCCGTGGTGCGGGCCACCGGCGGCCTCGCCGACACCGTGGCCGACGCCAACCACAGCGACAAACCCTTCGAGGAACGCACCGGCTACACCTTCGAGGACTTCAGCCCGGAAGGCCTGGAAAGCGCCTTCGGCCGGGCCATCGGCCTGTGGTATCGCTTCCCCGGCTACTTCCACCAGCTCCGGCTCAACGGCATGTACCGGGACTTTTCCTGGAAGAACCCGGGGAACGACTACATCAACGTCTATGAGCACATAAGGGCGCGGTAAGAAGGAAAAAAAGGGGAAGCCGGGGGGACCGGGCGCGGTCCCCCCGGCGTCCCCTAACCGAAAACGCGTTGGAACACCGTGTCCACGTGGCCGGTGTAGTTCTCCAGGCGGAACAGCGCCTGCAGCCGTTCCTCCCCCAGCCGGTCCATGACCTCGGGATCGTTGCGCAGCCGGTCGATGAAGGCGCCGCCCGATTCCCAGACGTCCATGGAATTGCGCTGCACGGCGGCATAGGCGTCCTCCCGGCTCATGCCCGTCTGCGTCAGCGCCAGCAGCACCGCCTGCGAGAAGACCAGGCCGCCGAGCCGGTCCAGATTCGCGCGCATGTTTTCCGGATAGACCACCAGATTCTCCACCACCCCGGCGATGCGGTTCAGGGCGAAGTCCAGGGTCACCGTGGCGTCCGGGCCGATCATGCGCTCCACCGAGGAGTGGGAAATGTCGCGCTCGTGCCACAGCGCCACGTCCTCCATGGCCGGCGTCACGTAGCCGCGCACCACCCGCGCCAGGCCGGTGAGATTCTCCGTCAGGATGGGGTTGCGCTTGTGCGGCATGGCGGATGACCCCTTCTGGCCGGGGCTGAAATACTCCTCCGCCTCGCGCACCTCGGTGCGCTGCAGGTGCCGCACCTCCACGGCCCGCCGTTCCATGG
>CAJXLG010000166.1 GCA_913055885.1 uncultured Rhodospirillales bacterium | reverse complement strand
CCGAGAAACAGGATCCCGCCGATGTTGGTCGCCAGATGGTTCCCCCGGTTGATGTACACCGTGCCGACGACCATCCCGGCGATGAGGATCGCGACGCCGGCGACGACGGCGACGTACTGCCAAGAGGCGTCCAGTTCCAGCGCTTCGCGCCCCCCGATTCCGTCCGTCGACCGGGTGTCCGAGTCCAGGAAGCGCCCGGTCACTGCGTAGTGCGCACCCAGATAGCCACACCAGGCAGCCGTGGCGGCCAGCACGGTGAGCACCGCCCGTCCCTGTGACGCCCAGATGAACCCCGAGGAGAGTGCGACAGAGGTGGTCCCGAGGCCACTCAGGAAGCCGGCTGCCTTTCGGGCGGTTAGCTCTCGGACCGGCATCAGAAGAGGCTCTGGTGGATGAGGACGTGCGTCCACGCGTAGCCACCGATGCTGTACACCCCCGCCTGGACGGCACTGGGCACCGACGGGTCCATCACCGTCAGCGAGAACTGCGTGACGCCCGCCGAGATGACGTAGATACCGACCAGCCCCAGGGCGCCCCTGACGACCCAGTGGCCGGAATGGGTCGGCACGAGTCCCGCCCGGACGGTTTTGCTGGCTGGTAGCTTGCCGACGACCGCCAGCCCGTCACGGGCGATAGTCTCGGCCAGGGCATCGCGCTCCGGCCCGGGCACGTCGATCACCCCGATCAGTTGCTTGGCTGGTGACATGCGGTCATGGCCTCATTCGGCGAAGGCGTCATCGAAGTCCGCTTCATCGAAGTCGAACGCCTCGTCGACGAAGGCCGCGAGCCGGTCCGGCGCCTGCAGCAGCGCCTCCAGCGCCGGGTCCACCATGCCCGCCTCGCGCGCCGCCGTGTGCGCCGTCTCCAGGTGGTGGGCCTCGCCCATGATGTGGTTGTCCAGGGCCGCCGCCGTGGCGAACAGATGGCGCACCGCCTCGGCGCCGTCCAGCACATAGAAGGCCGGATCGAGGGTTTCGCGCGCCTCGCCCGACCACGCGGCCAGGGCGTCCAGCACCCGGCCGCGCACGCTGTCGCAGGCGTCGCCCGCCGCCAGGACGGCGACGCGCTCGCCGCCCGCCACCACCAGGCCGCGGTCCACGCCGCAGGCGCGCAGGGTGTCCAGGAAGGCGTGCGCCGCCGTGCCCTCGAGGGCCAGCCGGTCGCGCAGCCACAGGGGGCTGGTCTGCTGGTCGGTGGCCACCACCACCAGGGCGCAGCCGCCGTCCGTCTCCGCCGCTCCGTCCACGACCCCGCCCCCCGTCAGCCCTGCCCCAGGGCGTCGGCCACCGCGTCCAGGGCCACGGCGTCCTGCTGCCCGGTATCCAGGTCGCGCACGGTGGCGCGGCCCGCCGCCAGCTCGTCCTCGCCCAGGATGACGGCGGCGCGGGCGTTGCTGCGGTCGGCCCGCTTGAGGCGCTTCTTGAGGTTGCCGGTGTAGGTCATCTCCACCACGTGGCCCGCCGCGCGCAGCCGTTCCGCCAGCGGCAGGGCATGCCTTTCCGCTTCCTCGCCCAGCGGGACCATCATCACCGGGCGCGGCGGCGCTTCCGGGTCGCCGATGAGGGCGGCCAGGCGCTCGATGCCGGCGGCCCAGCCCACGCCGCTGACGGCGGAACCGCCCATCTGCTCCACCAGGCCGTCGTAGCGCCCGCCGGCGAGCACGGTGCCCTGGGCCCCCAGGATGGTGGTGGTGAACTCGAAGGCCGTGTGGCAGTAGTAGTCCAGGCCGCGCACCAGGCGCGGGTTCATCACGTAGTCGAGGCCCATGGCCGCCAGATGGGCGCACACGCCGTCGAAAAAGGCGCGCGAGTCGGCGTTCAGATAGTCCAGGAAGGACGGCGCATCGGCCACCACCGCCTGGTCGTTCTCGTCCTTGGAGTCCAGCACGCGCAGCGGGTTGCGCTCCAGGCGCTCGCGACTGTCGTCGGACAGGCGGTGGGCATATTGGCGCAGGTAGGCCACCAGGGCGTCGCGGTAGTTGGCGCGGCTCTCGGCATCGCCCAGGGTGTTGATTTCCAGCGTGGTATCGCCGGCCACGCCCAGGTCGCGCAGGAAGGCGGCGGCACAGGCGATGACCTCGGCGTCGGCGAGGGGCGTCGCCACGCCCAGAAGCTCCACCCCCACCTGGTGGAACTGGCGCAGGCGTCCCTTCTGCGGCCGCTCGTAGCGGAACATGGGGCCCTGGTAGAACAGCCGCTGCGGCAGGGCCTGCTGCAGCCCGTTGGCGACGAAGGCGCGCACCACGCCCGCCGTCCCCTCGGGCCGCAGGGTGATCTGCTCGCCCCCCTTGTCGTGGAAGGTGTACATCTCCTTGGTCACCACGTCCGAGGTTTCCCCCAGCGTGCGCTGGAAGACCTCGGTGAACTCGAAGATGGGGGTGGCCATTTCCTGGAACCCGTAAAGCGCCGTCACGCGGTGCGCCGCCTCCGCCACGCGGCGGTGGGCGCGCCGGGTCTCCGGCAGGTGGTCATGGGTTCCACGGACGGCTTGCAGGGCGGACAAGGGCTACGCTCCTTTCAAATACGATAACGCGCGACGTCGTTCCTCCAGAGGCGGGCGGCGGGCTCAGGGGTCGGTCCTGTCGAGGGCCCGTCGGTTCAGGGCCACACTTTCATCGATGCGGCCTTGCCGCGACCGCATGCGGGCAAGGCTCTTCAGAACCCGCGGGTCTTCGCCGAGGGCTTCCCGGGCGCGGTCCATGACGGCCTCCGCCGTTTCCTCGTGCCCGGTTTCCAGCAGGCCATCGACAAGGGTGTCCAGGACGTCTGGATCGGGCGGCTGGTCACCATCCCGCGGCATCAGGAGGGACGCCGGAGCCACCCGGCCGTCAGCGACCAGTCGCCGCACCATATCGCCCAGGACCCCCTTGAGGTGGGCTTCCCGTTCGTGGTGGTGCCTCGCCCCGCTTTCAGCCTGATCCGCCGCCACCGCCATCTTGTAAAGGGCCGTACCGATATCGCCGGCGGTGGTCCATGTCCAGGCCGGCGCTTCGCAGGGCGGCGGGTGGGGGTCAGCGCGGAAATCAATGCCGAAGGTCTCGGCCAGCCATGTCATGTCATCCCGCGCGGCTTCGTAAACCGCGTCCAGGTCCGGCGTCGTCAAACCAGAGCGCGCCCCCCGGATGCTCCCCAGGGCCTGCGCCAGCCGGGCGGGCCACATTGCCCCCCTGTCCTGCCGTTTCGCGCCGAGGCGCTCATACAACGCCTCGCCAATCCGGTTTCCCTCCGCCGAAAGGGCGTAATTGCGGTGCACAACCCGGATGTCGGAATCCCCGGCCAGGGGAAAACCGATGGCCTGGAAAAAGTCGGCGACCACATCCCCGTGCACCAGGGCGTCCGGATCGAAACGCCGCACCACCATGGCGTCCGACCCGAAAAGGCGGCGATAGGGCTCCAGCGCCTTGCGCATGCCCCTTGCGGCCTCCGCCAGGGCGGTCTCCTTGCCCACCCGGACACCCCGTTTCGTGACCTCCTGGTACCCGCTCGCCGCCCAGCCTCGCGGGTCCCGAACGTAACAAACGAGACGGGTCTTCCGGGCAAGGCCGTCGAAGAACGCTTTAAGGGCGTCGAGGTCATAAAAATTCTCGCCCGTTACCAGCGCGTTCGTGAGGGACTCGCTCGAAAACACCACTCTGTCGCAGCGGCCTTCCCGCGCTTTCTCGTACAGCCCCTCGATCTCGGCCTGACTGGCCGCCCGGCACATGGCCCGGTTGACGGGGCCTTCGACCCCCAGGCGCCGGGGCCCCGTCCGGGCTTCCGGGGCGACGTCGAAATGGCTCAACAAAAGCTGGTGGTTGTTCATCCGCTCCGGAGCGGACAGATAATACAATACCCCCCTGCTTTCCAGGTTCGCCTGATTCGCCGTCAGGGTGTGCTGTATGGACGTGCTGCCCGCCTTGGGCATCCCGATGTGCACAAGGCATTCGTCAAAGAGCGGCATGACGGCGCCTCTCTCCCCGTCCGGACAGTCAGCCATCAGGCGCTCTGGTGCGAGCCCCCTGCATGCGCCGTTCCCGGTCCGCCATCCGCCTCATCCGCGGCCAGCTCGGCGGCCCGATTTTCCACGAGCGCCACGATGTCGTCGATCATGCCCCCGTCGTCCACCTTGTGGTCAACGCTGCCGGCGACGTAGACCATGTGCTGGCCCGCCCCGCCGCCCGTGACGCCCAGGTCCGTGGCGCGCGCCTCGCCCGGGCCGTTCACCACGCAGCCGATGACGGAAACCGTCATGGGCGTGGTGATGTGGGCGAGGCGTTCCTCCAGGGCGGCCACGGTGCCCACGACGTCGAAGCCCTGGCGGGCGCACGACGGACAGGCGATGACACGCACCCCCTTGTGGCGCAGGTCGAGGGCCTTGAGGATCTCGAAGCCCACGCGCACTTCCTCCACCGGGTCCGCCGAGAGGGAGACCCGCAGGGTGTCGCCGATGCCCTCCCAAAGCAGGGTGCCGATGCCCAGCGCCGAGGCCACGGTGCCGCTCATGAGCCCGCCCGCCTCGGTAATGCCCAGGTGCAGGGGATAGGGACAGGCCGCCGCCAGCTTGCGGTAGGCCGCCGCCGAGAGGAAGACGTCCGACGCCTTCACGCTGATCTTGGTCTCGTAAAAGTCGTGCTCCTCCAGCGCCGCGGCATGCTCCAGGGCGCTTTCCACCAGGGCGTCGGGACACGGCTCGCCGTACTTGTCCAGCAGGTGCTTTTCCAGGCTGCCCGCGTTGACCCCGATGCGCATGGCGCAGCCGTGGTCGCGCGCCGCCCGCACCACCTCACCGACGCGCCGGCGGTCGCCGATGTTGCCCGGGTTGATGCGCAGGCACGCGGCACCCGCCGCCGCCGCCTCGATGGCCCGCTGGTGGTGGAAGTGGATGTCGGCGATGACGGGGACCGCGGCCTCGCGCACGATGGTGTGCAGGGCGTCGGTGGACTCCGTGTCGGGGCACGAGACCCGCACCATGTCCACGCCCGCCTCCTCCAGCCGCCGGATCTGGTCCAGGGTGGCGCGGGCGTCGCTTGTCGGGGTGTTGGTCATGGACTGCACGGTGACGGGCGCGCCGCCGCCCACGGGAAGGCCCCCGACGTGGATGCGCCGGCTGTCGCGCCGGGGGATGCGCCGCCACGGCCGCATGGCGCCGGGGTCCTCGGCCCGCGGATCAAGGGCGCCGTCGTCCGGGGTTTCCGGCGGCCGGGTCATCCGTTGCCCACGTCGCCCGAAAGAAGTTTCTGCGGGTCCAGCGGGACGCCGCGCATCACCTTGCCCTGGCCGCCCAGCCTGGGCGCCGTCTCGCCGTCCACCACGATCTTCAGGCCGCCGGCGTTGCCCGTGAGAAGCGTCAGGCCCTCCTTGCCGGGCGGCACGCGGTACACGTCGCCCGGGCGCAGCAGGCGCGTCAACAGAAGCCGGTTCCGGGCGTCGCGCACCTGCACCCAGCTGTCCGACGTGGCCTTGAGAACGACGCGGACGTCCTTGTTCTTGGCGCCGTAGACGTTGCCGTCCGTGTCCTCGCCAAGGCCCGGGGCCGCCGGCGGCCCGTCGTCTCCCGCGTCAGGGGTTCCGGCCGTCTCCGTCGTGTCCCCGCCGTCCGGGCCCTCCGTCCCGCCGGCATCGCCGGCGGCGGCGTCCTGCCCCGCATCGGCGGTGTCCGCCTCGCCGGCGGCACCCGCCGTGTCGCCATCGGCCGTTTCCGCCGCCTGCTGCTGCGCGTCGCCGCCCGCGCCCTCGCTGGTGGCGTCCGTGGCGGCGGTCTCCGTTTCCGGCGACGCCGGCGGCGTGCCGTCCGTGTCGCCGTCCGGCGCGTCGGGGGCGTCCGGCGCCGTATCCGCCTCGGGCGCCCCGGGCAGCATGCCGTCGTCCGTGGCGTCGGCCTGTTGCGTCCCGGCGGACTCGTCTTGCGGGG
>CAJXLG010000165.1 GCA_913055885.1 uncultured Rhodospirillales bacterium | reverse complement strand
CTCCGAAGAAACGCCTGTGGAGACTGCGCTCCCTACGGGAACTGCAGTTGTTCCTGCAAAGCGCGTCTTAGAAGCAGGAAGCCCCTGCCTCAAGGAGCCGCCAAAGGCGGCGAGTAGGCAGGGGTAGTTCACTCGGTACAGTCCTACGTCACAGGAGTATGGTTGAGAACACTCACGTTCACAGAGTCGCAGAGCGACTCGGATTCGACCTGACCGACGAGGACGTCACAGCGTGCGCAGACGCGGCGAATGAGATGGCCGAGCAGTTCGGTGCTCTCCCGTCGAAGACACCGTCAGCGACGCGGGCGACAGCCATCGAGGAGGGCACCGACGAGTTCAACGCGGTCAGATACCGCTTCGAGTTGCCCGCCGGATCCGGGTCACTGGACGGTCTCGACATCGGTGCAAAGGACAACATCGCCGTCGCGGGCGTACCGATGCAGTGCGGGTCGGCCGCGGTGTCGTTCACGCCCCCGTATCACGCGACGGTGGTCGACCGGCTCCGGGAGGCAGGCGCGGCGGTGACCGCAACAACGAATATGGACGAGTTCGCGTACTTCACGACGGGAGAGACCTGCGCGTTCGGTCCGACAGCGAACCCACAGGTGGACAACGCCGTCCCGGGCGGGTCCTCCAGCGGGAGCGGTGCGGCGGTCGCTGCCGGTCTCCTCGACGCGGCGCTCGGCAGCGACACCGGTGGGAGCATCCGTATCCCTGCCTCCTTCTGCGGTGTCGTCGGACTCAAGCCGACCCACCGGCTGGTGCCGCGGTTCGGGTTCGCCGACCTCGCCCCGTCACTTGACTGTGTCGGGCCACTGGCGACCGACGTGGCGACGGTAGCCCGTGTTCTCGATACCGTGAGCGGCCCGCATCTCCGGGACCCCTCCTCGATGGGCGGACCGGAACCGCCTGCCGCCACGGACGGCCTCGATACCGACACCGAGGGGTACGACATCGGTGTGCTTGACCCGGCGATGGCAGCCCCCTTGAGCGCTTCGCCACCAACCTCAACGAGAAGGCCACCGCCGGCAAGATCGACCCCGTCATCGGGCGGGACTCGGAGATCGCCCGCACCAGCCAGATCCTGTGCCGTCGGCGCAAGAACAATCCCGTGTTCGTGGGCGAGCCCGGCGTGGGCAAGACCGCCATCGCCGAGGGCCTGGCGCTCAAGATCACCGAGGGCGAGGTGCCGTCCCTGCTCGAGGACGCGGTCATCTACGCCCTCGACATCGGCGCCCTGCTGGCCGGGACCAAGTACCGCGGCGACTTCGAGGAGCGGCTCAAGGCGGTGCTCAAGGCCCTCAAGAAGAAGACGCACGCGATCTTGTTCATCGACGAGATCCATACGGTGATCGGTGCCGGCGCGGCTTCCGGGGGCACCATGGACGCCTCCAACCTGCTCAAGCCGGCGCTGGCCTCCGGCGAGCTCAAGTGCATCGGCTCCACCACCTACGAGGAGTACCGCAACTACTTCGAGAAGGACCGGGCCCTGTCCCGGCGCTTCCAGAAGATCGATGTGGAGGAGCCGTCGGTCAACGAAACCATCTCCATCCTGGAGGGGCTCAAGGGCCGCTACGAGCAGCACCACCAGGTTCGATACACCAAGCCGGCCCTGCACGAGGCGGCCGAGCTGTCGCACCGCTACCTGACCGGGCGCTACCTCCCCGATAAGGCCATCGACCTAATCGACGAGGTGGGCGCTGCCATGCGGCTGCGGCCCAAGAACAAGCAGCGCAAGACCGTGGGTCCCAAGGACGTCGAGGGCGTGCTGGCCAAGATGGCCCGCATCCCGCCCAAGACCGTCTCCCGGGACGATCGCGAGGCGCTCAAGAACCTGGACCGCGACCTCAAGCTCGCGGTGTTCGGCCAGGACGAAGCCATCGATCAGGTGGCCAGCGCCATCAAGCTGTCGCGCTCGGGCCTGCGCGAGCCGGAGAAGCCCATCGGCTCCTTCCTGTTCGCCGGCCCCACCGGCGTCGGCAAGACCGAGGTGAGCCGCCAGTTGGCGACCACTATGGGCCTGGAGCTGGTCCGGTTCGACATGAGCGAGTACATGGAGGCCCACACCGTCTCCCGGCTCATTGGGGCGCCCCCCGGGTATGTCGGCTACGACCAGGGCGGCCTGCTGACCGAGGCGGTAAACCGCAACCCGCACTCGGTGGTGCTGCTCGACGAGATCGAGAAGGCCCACCCGGACCTGTTCAACGTCCTTCTGCAGGTGATGGACAACGGCAAGCTCACGGACCACAACGGCAAGGAGATCGACTTCCGCAACGTCATCCTCATCATGACCACCAACGCCGGCGCCGAGGAGATGGCCAAGTCGGCGGTGGGCTTCGAGCGCGAGGCCCGCGTGGAGGATGACCAGGAAGCGGTGATGCGCACCTTCTCGCCGGAGTTCCGCAACCGGCTGGACGCCATCATCCCCTTCGGCTACCTGGATTCCGACGTGGTGGCCCGCGTGGTGGACAAGTTCATCATGTCCCTGGAGGCCCAGCTCGCCGACCGCGGCGTGGTGGTGGAGCTCACGGATGCCGCCCGCGAGTGGCTGGCCCGCAAGGGCTACGACCGCCTCTACGGCGCCCGGCCCCTGGGCCGCGTCATCCAGGAGACCATCAAGAAGCCCCTGGCCGAGGAGTTGCTGTTCGGCAGGCTGGAGAACGGCGGCGTCGTCCGCATCGACGTCGCGGACGACAGCCTCACCTTCGAGTACCCGGAAACCAGCGACCAGGGCAGCACCAAGGCGGGCGGCAAGGACAAGAACGCCGACAAGGGCAAGACGGCGGAAGAGCCCGCCCTGTCCTGACACACCCGTCATTCCGGACACTTGCGCGGTGGCCTCCAGGCCGCCGCGCAAGTGATCCGGAATCTTTCAGCCCTCATGTACGGCGCCACGACCCGGCGCCCCCCCACCGTCATTCCGGACGCTTGCGCGGCGGCCTTCGGGCCGCCGCGCAAGTGATCCGGAATCTTTAAGCCCTGAAGTACGGCGCCACGACCTGCCCGTCGTGTTGAGGTGCTTTTGCCCCCGGCAAAAGCCTCGAAACACGACGCCACCCGAAGACATATCCACGCCGCTCAAGGCCATGCCGTGCCCGTCGTGTTGAGGTGCTTTTGCCCCCGGCAAAAGCCTCGAAACACGACGCCACCGACGGCCGCCGGCCTATCCTGCCGCCCGCTCCCCGGCGGGCAGGTGCACGGTCACCCGCGTCCCCACATTGGGCCGGCTCTCGATGTCGAAGCTGCCGCCGTGCATCTCGACGAACTTGCGGGTGAGGGGCAGGCCCAGGCCGGTCCCCTCATGCACCCGGGTCTGGGCGCTGTCCACCTGCCCGAAGGGCTGCATGGCCGTCTCGATGTCCTCCGGCTTCATGCCGATGCCCGTATCGGACACCTGGAGCACCACCCCGCCGTCATCCTCGATCCAGCCGCGCAGGGTGACGGCCCCGCCCTCGGGGGTGAACTTGATGGCGTTGGACAGCAGGTTGAGAAGGACCTGCTTGAGCCGGCGCGCCTCGCCGTTCAGCCACACGGGCCCTTCGGGAAGCCGCTGTTCCAGGTGCACGCTGTGCTTCTGGGCGCGCTCCTGCACCAGCCGGATGGAGGGCGCCGTGACGTCCTCGATGAGGTCGAAATCCTCCTCGCGCAGCTCCAGCTTGCCCGCCTCGATGCGGGCCACGTCCAGGATGTCGTTGATGAGGTCCAGGAGGTGGCGGCCCGATTCCCGGATGTTGGCGACGTATTCGCGGTACTGCGGCGACCCCAACTCGCCGAAGACCTCCGTTTCCATGACCTCGGAAAAGCCGATGATGGCATTGAGGGGCGTGCGCAGCTCATGGCTCATGTTGGCCAGGAACTCCGACTTGGCGCGGTTGGCCACCTCGGCCTGCTCCTTCGCCTCGCGCAGGTTTTCCTCGGCCTGCCGCCGCTCGGTGATGTCGCCCACGGAGCCGGCCATGCGATAGACGCGGCCGTCTTCGTCCCGCACCCCCAGGCCGCGATGGTTCACCCAGCGCACGCCTTCGCTGGCGTCGGCGAGGCGGTATTCACAGGCGAAAAACGCCGTGTCGCCCTTGAGGTGGCGCACCAGGGCCTCGCGATAGGCGGGCTGGTCCTCCGGGTGCACAAGGGCCCGCCAGTCGGGCCCGGAGCGCGGCCGGCCCTCGGGCAGCCCGAAGAGTTCGCGCACGCGATCGGAGACCGTGACCCGGTCGTTCGCCAGATCCCAGTCCCAGATGCCCTCGTCCGTGCCCGCCACGGCCAGGGCGTAGCGTTCCTCGCTCTCCCTGAGCGCCGCTTCCTGCGCCTTGCGGGCGGAGATGTCGCGGACGGTGGCGGTAAAGAGCCGGCGCCCGGCCAGGTTCAGGTCGTTGACGGCCAGTTCCACGGGGAAGAGGGTGCCGTCCCGGCGCCTGGCGGTCTCCTCGCGGCTGGTGCCGACGATGCTCCCTTTGCCGGTCTTCAGGTAGCGGCGCACGTAGTCCTGGTGGCGGGCGGCGACGCTGTCGGGCATGAGACAGCCCACGGCCTCCCCCAGCACCTCGTCGGCCCGCCAGCCGAAAACGCGCTCCGCCGCCGGATTGAAGGCCTGGATCAGCCCGTCCTCGTCGATGACCACGATGGGGTCCAGGACGGTGCGCATGATGCCGTCCAAAAGCGCCTGGCGCCGTTCGGGATCGTCGCTGAAGGCGGCGCCCAGGCCCACCCCGTCGCGCGTCCCGTTGGTGTCGTCCGAGTGCGGCATGGCTCCTGATCCCTGGCCCCTCGTGGCGCCCGCAAGGCCGGCATGTTCCGTGATCGTCGCAACCTGCCCTGGGCGGCCCTTTACCCCCGACGGGTTTGCTAGTAGATTTACGCCGTCCGGACAAGGCATGGGGCCGGTGGGACGCCCCTTTCCGTGATTTTCAGGGACCCTGTAACCATGGCCAAGACTCCCGAACGCCAGATGTTCACCGCCGAGCGCCAGCGGCTCATGCGGCGCGCGGGCAACGGCGGCGGCGGCCAGCAGGCGGCCGATACGGGCGAACGGGGCGCGGGCGCGACGCGCCAGGCGGCGGCGGACAACGACGTCCTGGGCGCCGTCAACGGCCTGCGGGAGGAGCTGCGGGTCCTCAAGAACGTCGTCCTCCAGCAGCAAAAGGACGACAACGAGGAAGAGGGCATCTCCAAGGCCGAGCGCGAGCGCATGGAACGGGAGCTGGCCGAGTGGCGCGAGCGCATCGAGCAGCAGCGCCGGGAATCGGAGCAGCTCCGCAACGAGCTTCAGCAGCTCATGGACTCCATCGAGCAGACCAAGCGCGAGATCGCCGCCCTCCGCAACCCCAATGCGTCCCAGGACCACATCATGAGCATGACTCATGAGCTGGACGCCATCGTCTCGGCGACGGAGGGCGCCACCGAAAACATCCTGGAATCCTCGGAGCGCATCGACACCCTGGCCCACACCATCAAGGCCCAGGAGAAGAACAGCCACCTGGCCCAGATGGCGGAGGAGATCTCCGATCAGGTGGTGAACATCTTCGAATCCAGCAACTTCCAGGACATCACCGGCCAGCGCATCACCAAGGTGGTGAACACCCTGAAGTTCGTCGAGGACCGCATCCAGAACATGATGGAGATCTGGGGCCGGGACAGCTTTCTGGAGGTCGCCCCCGCGCCGGAAAGCGAGGCCAGCGAGGACAGCGCCCTGCTCCAGGGTCCCGAGGGCGCCGAGGGCGGCGCCATCAGCCAGGACGACATCGACAAGCTGTTCGACTAGCCCGGGCGCTTCCGGAGGGCGAGCGTTCCATGGCCACCATCACCTGGTCGTCGGCCTACAGCGTGGGGTCCCCCACCCTGGACGCCGACCACAAGCACCTGGTGGATCTCATCAACGGCCTGGAGACGGCCATCCGGGAGGGGCGCGGCGTGACGGCGGCGGCCGACACCATCGAG
>CAJXLG010000164.1 GCA_913055885.1 uncultured Rhodospirillales bacterium | reverse complement strand
GGCGACGTCCAGGTCGCGCGTCTGGCCCATGACCGGGATGCGCTTGCCGGGCAGCGGCGCATCCTCGGACTCGCCCAGCCAGGTGTCGCAGCCGGCCAGGACGAGTCCCGCCAGCAGCAGGAGACAGAGGCGCCTCATCCGCCGCCTCCGGCGCCGTCCAGGGCGATGAGCATCTCCCTGGCGCGTTCACGCATGGCCTCGGGGGCGTCCCGGGCGTCGGCCAGGGTCGTGAAGCGCCGGCGCGCCCGTTCCATGTCGCCCGCGCGATAGGCCGCCACGCCCAGCACCTCGGCCGCCAGGTGTCGCCACGCCCCCTTGCCGTCGGCGATGGGGCCCAGGTCGGAGCGCAGGACCCTGGGGTCGGCGCTGTCGGCCCGGAGCTGGCCCGCCAGCACGCGCGCCAGTTGGCGGTAGCGCCGGGGCGCATCGGCGCGCGCCAGGGTCTTGTAGGCGTTGACGGCCTTGCTCTCCTCGCCGGCGCGGGCCCACAGGGCCGCCGCGCGGAAGCGGGCCAGCAGGGCCTGCCCGGTGCTGCCGTCCTGCGCCAGGGTGTTGAAGGCCTCGGCGGCGGCGGCCGGGCCGTCCCGCACGAGGGTCTGCTGCGCCTGCTGGAAGCGCTGGCTCTCCACCTGCTGGCGATGGCCGCGCCACATCTCCCAGCCCTGGTAGCCGGCCACGGCCAGCAGGATGGCCACCACGGCGGCAATGATGCCGGGCCCCCAGCGCTTCCAGTACTGCAGGAGCTCCTCGTTGCGCAGCTCCTCCTCGATCTCGCGGAAAAAGCCCTGGGACTCCGGGTCCTCCTCGTCGGACTCCGGCGATTCGCTTTCCTTCTTGCGCTTGCGGGTCACGCCGCCTCCTCACGCCACTTGATGGAGCAGCCCATGCTGGGCGTCTGCTCGGCCGGGCCCTGCCCCGTCTGCGCCACCTGTTTCATGGCCTCGAAGAGCTCGCGCGGGGCGTCCTCGGGCGCGGTTTCCTTCCTGGAAGAATCCAGCCGGCCGCGGTATTGCAGTTCCAGATTGCCGTTGAAGCCGAAGAAGTCGGGCGTGCACACGGCGCCGTAGGCCCTCGCCACCTCCTGGGTCTCGTCGATGACGTAGGGGAAGGGGAAATCGTGCTCGCGGGCGAAGGCCACCATGTTCTCGAACGAATCGTCCGGATGGTTCTCCGTGTCGTTGGGCATGATGGCGATGGCGTTCACGCCGTACGGCTTGAGCTCGCGGCAGTCGCGCACGATTCGGTCCACCACGGCCTTCACGTAGGGGCAGTGGTTGCAGATGAACATGACAAGGGTGCCGTTCTCGCCCTTGACGTCCCCGAGCGACCAGGTGTTGCCGTCCACGCCCTTGAGCCGGAAGTCCACGGCCTTCCAGCCGAAATCACAGATCGGCGTTTCCATGCGCGCCATGGCTGCCTCCCTTGACCTTGCCCGCCCTTTCTTCCCGGGCGGGGATGAACGCCCGCTTCAGCATTCCTTAACCGTGGCCGTCTTTATGATGGATGTAGGCGCCAACGGCAAGGTCTGGCAAAGGATCATCCGGCATGTTCCGCGTCGTCCCGCTCATCGTGGCCGCGGCCGTCGTGCTCTCGGGCTGCTACGCAAGCTCCTTCCGGGGGCCGCGCAACGCCAAGCCGCCACCGGAGCTGGCCGAGTCCCACTGTTACCGCACCCTGGCGGCGGTGGACTGTTACGACAAGCCCGACCCCTACCCCAAGGGCTACGATACCCGTGTGGGCTGGCCCATGCCCACGCCCACGGACGTGGCCGACCACTACCGCCGCAAGGCCTTCAAGGCCGTGCGGGCGAAGAACTGGCAGCGCGCGGAGCCCCTTCTGAAAAAGGCGCTCAGGCGCAACCCGGACGACCTCTACGCCCGGCTGAACCTGGGGCTGGTGTACCAGAAGACGGGCCGCGCGCGGCAGGCGGTTCCGCACCTCCGCCGGGTGGCGCGCGAGGGCGACGGCATCCATCCGCCCCGGGTCACGGACAACGCCCTCAAGAACTGGACCCTGGCCGACATCGCCCAGCACAACCTCCAGCGCATCCAGGACCGGGCGCAGGCGTGGCGGGGCCCCCGATGAGCCGCAGGCCGCGCGGCACGGCTTCCGCCGCGAAGGGCAGGCCGGCAAAGGCATCGCCGTCCACCTGAACGGCCTCGCCGCCCGCTCCCGCCACCGCCACCCGCGCCGCCGGCACGTGACGCAGCACGGGCGTGTGCCGGGGCCGGCCCAGGCCGATGGCGAGCGCCGCGCGCACCGCCGCCAGGCGGCCGGGGCGCACCAGCAGCACCACCTCGAACCCCGGCGCGTCCAGCCGCGCCCCGGGCGCCACCACGTGCGGGCCGCCGTAGCAGCGGGCATTGCTGATGACGGCGGACCATGCCGTGTGCACGCCGCCGTCCGCCGTGACCGTCAAGGCGCCGAGGGGGAACCGGACCAGCACCCGCAGGGCGGCCCAGACATAGGCCCCCTTCCCCGTCCAGCGCTTGAGGCCGCCGGGCACGGCGGCCACGGCACGGGCGTCCAGGCCCACGCCCGCCATGAGCAGGAAATGCCGGCCGGCCCCCGCGCCGTCGGTGACGCGGCCCAGGGTCACGGGCGCCGCCGGGGCGCGCGCCAGATGCGCCGCCAGGGCGCCGGCGCGGCGCGGCAGGGCCAGTTCGCGGGCCAGGACGTTGGCCGTCCCCAGCGGGATGACGCCCAGCGGCAGGTCCCGCCCCGCCAGGCCGTTGACGGCCTCGTGCACGGTGCCGTCGCCGCCGGCGACCAGAACGGCGTCCACCGGCGGCCCGCCGTCGGCGGCCACGCGCGCCACGGTCTCGGCATCGCCGGGGGCCGTGGTGGCGTGGCGCTCGACGGCGATTCCGCGCGCCCCCAGGGCCATTTCCACCCGGCCCAGCCAGCCCTGCCGGCCGCCGGCCACGGGATTGTGGATGACCAGGACGCGCCGGCGCCCGCCGTCGGACGAATGGGTCATGATTCTTCAGTAACAGGCGCCCCCGGCCCCTGTACACGATCCCCGGACGGGGCGTAGAAAGGATGCTTCCCGGCCGCGATCCGCGGGTTGTCATGACTCATCAAGCCCCCCGGAAGCACCGCTACCGCACCATCTGGATCTCGGACATCCACCTGGGGACCCGGGGCGCCAAGGCGCGCTTCCTGCTGGATTTCCTGCGCAACACGGAAAGCGACACCCTCTACCTGGTGGGGGACGTGGTGGACGGCTGGCGGCTGGAGCAGCACTGGTACTGGCCCACGGCCCACGACGCCGTGATCCAGCGCCTCCTGCGCAAGGCGCGCACGGGCACGGAGGTGATCTTCCTGCCGGGCAACCACGACGCCTTTGCCCGCGCCTGGCCGGACGCGCCCGTGGGCCGCGTGCGGGTACAGGACGAGGCCTGCCACACCCTGGCCGACGGCCGCCGCCTGCTGGTGGTGCACGGCGACGCCTTCGACGGCATCGTCACCTACGTCCGCTGGCTGGCCCATGTGAACGACGCCACCCACCGCGTCATGGCGGGCATCAACCGCGCCATCAACCGCGTGCGCCGGCGGTTCGGCCGGCCCTACTGGTCCCTGTCGGCCTTCGTGCGCAGCAAGGCCAAGACGGCCTTCAAGGTGCTGGACGCCTACGAGGCGACCATGGTGCGCGAGGCCCGCGCCCGGGGCTTCGACGGCGTGGTGTGCGGCCACGTCCACCACCCCGCCTGCAAGCCCATGGACGGCGTGGTCTACGCCAACACGGGCGACTGGATGGAGCACTGCTCGGCGCTGGTGGAGGATTTCGACGGCAATCTGGCCCTCGTGGACTGGACGCGCGCCGGCGCCGCCGACCTGACGCCGCTCCTGGCGGAATCGCCGGAAGCGGAAGGCGTGGCGCGACTGCGCGACCTGGTGCGCCGGGCCGTCCACGCCCCGCCCGGGGCGCGGGAGGAGGCGTAGGCCGCCCTTCAGGGGCCGGTGTCCGGCGTGGCGGCCGCGCCGCTGTTCTCCCCCGCGCCCGGTGCCAGCCGGCGGAGAAGACCGACCTGGAGGCTGGCCAGGACGGCCACCTGAATGGCCTGGAGGATGGAGTGCCCCGCCACCACGGCCAGCAGGGGAAGCCCCCCCACCCGTGTGACCACCGCCTTGACCGGAAACGCCGGCGCCCCGGACCCGGCCACCTGTTCCGGCGGCGGCGCCTGCGCCAGGACGTTGCCGACAACGGCGCCCAGACCCATGTTGACCACCAGCATGAGGCCGAGAACGGGCAGGGCCGCCAGGAGGGCGGCGAGGAAGACGGTGCCGGCGGCGCCGCGCGTGGCCCGCCACGAGGTCAGGAGGGGCGCGCCGAAATCCACCGCCGCCGCGGGAAACGTCAGGAACAGCCGCATCGCCAGCCAGGCCCCGGCGACCATCACGCCGACCTGCATGACGAAACCGAAAAACACGCCGACAATGGGCGAGACGCCGGCGAGGACGACGAAAACCGCCGACAGCGCGCCGAACATGGCAAGCACGGCGAGAGCCAGGATCAGGGCCACGAGAACGCCGTAAACCAGGACCCGCAGATCCTGACGCCGGGGCACGAGGGCGGCCGGGCGCGCCATGACCTCGCCGTACCAGGCCAGCCGCTGCCACCGCACCGAGAACATGAGGAAGACGAGGGCCGTGACAACACCGCCGATCACGCCCCGAACGACCAGGGCCGGTTCCTCCCCCACGGGCGCCAGGAGCACCACCGCCCCGACGCCCCACACGACGGCCAGGAACGGCAGAAAGCGCCCCGCGATCGCCCTGTTGAAGATGGTCTTGTACGTCTCGGCCACCGTTTCCCCGACGTCGAGACGGACCATGTTTCCTCCTGTTCAGCCCGGCACAACGCGCGGACGATACACGCCAAACTTGCCCGACGCAAAACATGACCCCCTTTTCAGGGCAGGCACGCCTTTGCTTCCGGAAAGCCGCCCGCACCCGGCGGCCGCGTTGCCGCGCCGCTACCGGCGGTCGTGGAAGAATTGGCGCAGCAGGGCCGCCGCCTCGCTTTCCCGGATGCCGCCATAGACCTCGGGCCGGTGGTGGCAGGTGGGCTGATCGAAGATGCGGGCGCCGTGGTCCACGCCGCCGCCCTTGGGGTCGTAGGCGCCGAAATACAGCCGCCGCACCCGGGCAAAGGCCACGGCCTGGGCGCACATGGCACAGGGCTCCAGGGTGACGTAAAGGTCGCAGTCCGGCAGGCGCGGCTCGCCCCGCACCGCCGCCGCCTCCCGCAGCGCCAGGATCTCGGCATGACCGGCCGGGTCGGCGTCACGCTCGGTGCGGTTCCCGGCGACAGCGAGCACGGCGCCGTCGCTGTCCACCACCACCGCCCCCACGGGCACCTCCCCCGCCTCGCCGGCGGCCCGCGCCGCCGCCAGGGCGCGGGGCATCCCCTCGCTGGCGTTGTTACCGGCCATCGCCCCGTCTTGTCGTTCAGACACGCCGTCGCGCCTTAAAGTTGATCCACCCGCGCACCGCTGCTACGATCCGCTTTACATGTTTTGGTAACAATGGTGGATCGCACCGCCACCTATCGAAGCCGGAGGGCGCCATGGCCGAAGCGGGTGACGCAAGCAAGCAGGATGACACCATCGTCATTCCCCTGGAGTACCGGGACCACGCGCGGCCGTATGGCGCCAACGAACGCCTTCAACGCGATCAATACCTTCAAGCCTACCGTCACCTGGAAGACTGTCTCAACGATATCAGTCAGGCGCCCTCGCCCTCGAAAGGCAGTGCCGACAGTCGCCACCACACCCACAACGCCATTTTCATCGACGGCGACCGGGGGACCGGCAAAACGGCTTTTCTTTTGAACCTGGAAGCTGAATGCCGCCATCTTTCCGCCAACAAACACGCCTACAACGCTCAACAGGATCCGGGCCAGCATCTGTTTTTCACCCAACCGGTCGACCCCACCCTTCTAAACCCGGACGGCGATTTCTTGAGCACCGTGGTCGGGCACCTGC
>CAJXLG010000163.1 GCA_913055885.1 uncultured Rhodospirillales bacterium | reverse complement strand
CCGCGAGACCACGGAGGCGCTGCGGGAATCCAACGCCGAACTGGAGGCCTTCGCCTACGCCGTGTCCCACGACCTCCAGGAGCCCCTGCGCATGATGACCAGCTACGCCCAGCTTCTGCACCGACGCTACCGCGACGTCCTGGACGAGCGCGGCCGGACCTACGTGGACGAGGCACAGGGCGCGGCGCAGCGCATGCAGCGCCTCATCCAGGACCTCCTGGCCTATTCGCGCATCACCACCCAGGGCGGGACCTTCGGCACGGTGGCCCTGGACGGCGCCGTGGACGAGGCGCTGGCCAACCTGGAAACGGCCGTGACCGAGAGCGGCGGCCGGGTGGCCGTGGACCGGCCCCTGCCCGCCGTGCGGGGCGATTACGGCCAGCTCGTGCGGCTCTTCCAGAACCTCATCGGCAACGCCCTCAAATACCGCCACCCGGAGCGGGCGCCCGAGGTGACGGTGGCGGCCCGACCGGGCGACGGCTTCTGGCAAGTGGATGTGGCGGACAACGGCATCGGCGTGCCGGAAGGAAAGGCGGAGGCCATCTTCGAGGTGTTCCAGCGCGCCGAGACCAGTGCCGCGTACAGCGGCACGGGCATCGGGCTGGCGGTGTGCCGGCGCATCGTGGAGCGCCACGGCGGCACCATCGAGGCCGTGCCGGGCGATCCCGTGGGCACCGTGTTCCGCTTCACCCTGCCGGGGGTGGATTGAGGGGGCGCGGCCGCCCCGTTCGTTGGTGCCATCGGCTTGCGCCCCCCGTTGCCAGCCGGTCCGGAACGCGCTATACGACCGCTGCCGCGGGCCGTCCGGGCAACGGGCGGTAGCCGGAAGGGCCCGTGAACCGAAGCCGTTCGCCGAGGGTGTCATGCGTGTTCTGGTGGCCGACGACCATTCCATCATCCGCCGCGCGCTGGCCTACGTGGTGGCCGACGTGGACGCCGGCGCCGGCGTCACCGAGGCGTGGACCTTCGATCAGGTGCGGGCGGTGGTGACGGAAGGGCCGCGCCCCGATCTCGTGGTGTTCGATCTGCGCATGCCCGGCTGTCGCGACATGGACGACCTGCGCTGGCTGGTGGAGACGGCCGATCCGGCGCCCGTGGTGGTCTTCTCCATGCTGGAGGACCCGACCGACATGCGGGCGGCGCTGGCCACCGGCGTGCGCGCCTACATCCCCAAGTCCACGGACCACGGGCTCATCGGCAACATCCTGCGGCTGGTGCTGGCCGGTGGCACCTACGTACCACCGGCCCTGGGTGCCGCGACGCCGGGCGAGGGCGAGACCATGCAGGGGGAAGCGGCACCGCCGGACGAAGTGGCCCCCGCCGGGCCGCTGGACGACCTGACGCCCCGCCAGCGGGAGGTGCTGGCGCTCATGGCGGAAGGTCGGTCCAACCAGGCCATCGCCGATCGCCTGGGCCTCAACCTGAGCACCGTGAAATCCCACGTCACGGCCATCCTGCGGGCCTTCGACGCGCGCAGCCGCACCCAGGCGGTGCTCACCTACAACCGGCTGATGGAGGGGGGCTAGGCCGGGTCCGGATTCGGCTCAGCCGGCCAGATAGGCGACGGCGGCGACGACGACCACGGTGTTGCTGGTTACCATGCCGACGACCCACTTGATCACGTCGGCGCGCATCTGCTCCATTTCCTTCCGTACCTGCTCGATTTCGGTGCGCAGGTCGGCGCGCACCTGCTCGATTTCTTTTTGCAAACGCAGTTCCGTCTCCCGCAGGTGGCCCTGCGTGGCCACGTCGGGGAGGTGAGGGTATTGTTCCTCAAAGCGCTCCAGGGCTTCCGCGATGATCTTGGCGCGGGCCTTTTCGTCGGGCGCTTCCGTGAGGGCGGCGTAGAGATCGACGGCCTTGGTCATGGTGCGCGTCCATTGGTAACGGTCGGAGCGTAGCACGGTTCCCGCCATCGGCCAAAGCCCGCGCGGGAGGGCCCCGTGTTTCGGGATAGACAAGGCTGACGAACACGTTAACCCGGTTTTTGCACGGCCTCGACGGCCGGCGCAGGCCAACCCGCGCAACCATCGACTCCGTGCAAAATCCGGGTCAAGAAAGACACCGCATGATCGTCGTCTTGAGGTGCCCATGCCGTCAGGCATGGCCTCGAAAGACGGCGCTCAAACGCGGTGGCTGCCCAGGCCAAACGTCGGGGAAAGACCTCATCGGGCCGCCCTTGACCCGGGCCGGAACCGCTACGTTCGCCCGCGCCGGCCGGCGAGGGAAAAAGGAAAAAAGATCGGGGAGGGGGGGGCGCGTCACCCGCCGCCGGACAGGCGTTCCACCTCGGCGAGGGCGGCGCGGGTCTCTTCGGTCTCGGGGTCGCTCAGGTCTTCGCGGATTGCCAGGGCCTGGTGCAGGCAATCCCGCGCTTCGGCCCACTGTTCCAGGTCCGCGTGGGCCACGCCCATGTTGTGGAGGGTGGTGCCTTCGCCGCGCCGGTCGCCCACCTCGCGGCTGACGTCCAGCGCCTGCCCGAACCAGTCCAGGGCCGCCGCCGGATCGCCCTCCTGCCGGGCCAGGATGCCCAGGCCGTCGAGCATCATGGCTTCGCCGCGCCGATACCCGATCTCACGGTCGATGGCCAGCGCGTCTTTGTAGGCCCGCCGCGCGGCGTCGGGCCGGCCCGTCTCCTGGTAGGCGTGGCCCAGCATGCCCAGGGCGTTGGCCTCGCCTTGCCGGTCTCCCGCTTCCCGGGCGAGGTCCCGGGACCGCTCGTGGCACGCGATGGCCCGCTGCGGCTCGCCCAGTTCCCGGTAGCGGATCCCCAGGTTGCCCGCCAGCCTGCGTTCCCGCGCGCCGTCCCCGGCGGCCCGCGCCGCCGCCCGCCCGGTTTCGTCCCAATCCCGCTGGGTCGCGACCGGCAGCCGCATGGCCAGCACATCCGCGCCGGCCAGGGGATACTTGGCGCACAACCCTTGGGCCCTGGCGTCCGTCCCGGCATTGTCGGCGGCCCACTGTTGCCCGGCCTCGATGTTGGCGCGTTCCCCGTCGAACAGGGCCAGCCCTTCCAGCACCCGCTCGTGGCCCGCGTCGTGCATCCGCTCGGCTTTCCGTAGCACGTCCCGGAAATGCACCGCATGCCGCCGCCGGGCGTCGGTAAGGTCGTTGGCCCGGTGGCGCGCCAGATCGCGCAGGAGGTCGTGCAGGCGGTAGCGGTCGCCGTCCATCTGCACCAGGGCGTGATGGGCCAGGGTGCCAAGGGTGCTCCGCGCCTCGTCATCGGCACAATCCCACACGGCGGCGGCGGCGCGAAGGTCGAAATCCTGCGGGAAGACCCCGAGGGCCAGCCAGCGATCCGCCGCGTCCGGGACCTGCTTCCGCAGCTGCTCCAGGCTCAGGCCCAGCACGCCCTTGACGTTGGCATCGTCGAGCCCCGCGATCGCCAGGGCGTCCCAGCGCGTGGCGGCATCGGCCAGCCGGTCGAGATAGGTCTTCGGGCTGAGCGTTTCGTCGGCGGCAAGCTGCGTGCCCGCCACCTCCACGGCCAGGGGCAGATGGCCGCACCGCTGCACGATGGCGTCCGCCGTGGCGTCGTCCAGGTCGCGGCCCGACCGCTGGCGCAGCATTTCCCGCGCGCTGGCGTCGTCCAGGACGTCCAGGTTGCGTTGCGCCAGCCCCGGGAAAGCGATGTTGAAGCGACTGGTGACGAGCAGGCCGTTGCCCGCCGGCGGCTGCAAGGGCCGCACGGCCGCCGGATCATCCGGGGCGTCGTCCAGGACGATGAGCAGGCGCCTGCCGCCCAGCGCCTGCTGATAGGCGTCGGCCAGGGCCGATTCGTCCGATGGCAGTTGCGCCGTGGGGTCCAGGAAGCGGATGACGTGGCGCATGGCGTCCGCCGCCGTGAGCGCCGGGCCGCGCGCCCCGTGCATGGCTACCCAGGCGATGCCGTCCGGGAAATGCTCGCGCAGTTCGTGCCCGGCGTGTTTCGCCAGCGCGGTCTTGCCCACGCCGCCCAGCCCCCGGGCGCACAGGGCCACGCCCCGCCTGTCCTTGAGGCTGTCCACAAGCCAGCGTGTCTCCGCGTCGCGGCCGAAAAGGGGCACGTCGCCGGGAAGGGGGGCGGCAATGGTGCCGTCCTCAACAAAGCGGTTGCCGCCCGGTTGCGCCGTGCCGTTTGCGTTTGTCGGCAAGGCGAAAGGCAACAATGGGCCAATCAGCCCCATGGCGATCATGAGGATACCGCTAATCCAGATTCCGTCGGAGATGGGCTGTTCCGCCGTCGCCACCACGGCCAACAGCAATACGCCGGCCGTGGCAATGATCAGCCCGATGACCCACCAGTATCGCAAACAAGGTTTCCTTTCGCCCGTTCGACCACCCACGGTAGCCGGCGCGAGGGCCCACGGGCAAGCCGAACGGGCGCCCGCGTCGCCGCGCTGTTTCGAGGGTGCCCCCGGCCGGGGGCACCACCTCAACATGACGCGGCGACGCTCGAACGGGAGGTCGTCAACGCGCGGTGGCCGGGGGCCTGCCCGATTTCCCCTGAAATGCTGGTCGGGCCGCGTCCTCTTTCGAGGCTCCGCCTTCGGCGGAGCACCTCAAGATGACACGGCCACGGAGAAAGCGACGCGCGGCGTCGTCTTTCGAGGCCATGCCTGAAGGCAAGGCACCTCAAGACGACGTTTCCGTTTGCGCGTCGTCTTTCGAGGCCATGCCTGAAGGCAAGGCACCTCAAGACGACGTTTCCGTTTGCGCGTCGTCTTTCGAGGTCATGCCTGTAGGCATGGCACCTCAAGACGACGTTTCCACGGGCTAAGCCGCCCGGGGCAGCCGGATGGCGAAGCGGGTGCCCCGGCCCACCCGCGAGTGGATGCTCACCCGGTGGTCCAGAAGCGTCGCCAGGCGTTCCACCACCGCGAGCCCCAGGCCGATGCCCTCCGTGCGGTCGCGTTCCGGGTCGTCGAGCTGGGTGAAGGCGTCGAAGATGCGCTCCTGGTCCGCTTCCGGAATCCCCGGCCCCGTGTCGCACACCACCACCCAAACGGCCCGCCGGGTGTGGCGCACGCCGAACAGGATGCGGCCCTCGCGGGTGTAGCGCACGGCATTGCGCAGCAGGTTGCGCAGCAGCCGCCCCAGGAGGTGGTCGTCCGTGTGCACCCGGGCGGTGCTGGCCACGGCGCGGAAGGCGAGGCCCTTGGCCGCCGCCTGCGCCCGGAACTCGGCGATGAGCTGGGGCATCACGGTGTCCAGCCCCGTGGGCCCGGCGTTGACCCGCAGGGTGCCCGCCTCGGCCCGCGACAGGTCGAGAAGCGCCCGCAACAATTCCTCCATGGCCCCCAGGCTGCCGCGCATGTCGTTCAGGAGGGCGCGGCGGCGTTCCGGGCTGTCGGCGCTCTCCAGCATGCCGGCGAACATGCGCAGCGCCTCCAGCGGCTGGAAGAGGTCGTGGCCGGCGGCGGCGAGGAAACGCGACTTGCTCTCGTTGGCCGCTTCCGCCTCGGCGCGGGCCGTCTCCGCCTCCTCCTTGGCGCGCTTGAGCTCCGCCGTGCGCGCGGCCACCGCGTCCTCCAGGGCGTCGCGGGCCTGGCGCAGGGAGGCGCTCATGCTGCTGATGGTGGCGATCTGGCCCTCCACGTGCCGCACCATGGGCCGGAAGATGAAAAGGGCCTCCAGCGCCAGGGTCAGGAGGGTCAGG
Source organism: uncultured Rhodospirillales bacterium (assembly GCA_913055885.1). Taxonomy (GTDB): domain Bacteria; phylum Pseudomonadota; class Alphaproteobacteria; order Rhodospirillales; family CAJXLG01; genus CAJXLG01. The sequence continues at coordinate 354 of CAJXLG010000163.1, read as the reverse complement.
ACCAGGACGCCGATCTCCAGGCGTTCCAGGGTGGCGGCCGCCGATTCGCCCTCCTTCTGGTACTTAAGGACCGCCCGGTCCAGGGCCTTCAGGAGGGGGCCCGTCCCCACGTCCAGGACGTGCCGCACCGGCTCGGCTCCGGGGGTGAGCCTGTCCGGCGGCATGGCGGCGATGCGCTCCAGGGCCTTCAGGTAGCGTTCCATGCGGGCGTCCAGGGACGCGGGGCCCCGGAAATAGAGCCGGCGCATGGCGGCGCTTTTCTCCGACGGCAGGTCGCGCGCCGGATCGCCGTGGGTGAGCCCTTCGTGGCCGCGCGCCAGACGCGCCGTCGCCGTCTCCAGCCTGCGGCGGTAG
>CAJXLG010000162.1 GCA_913055885.1 uncultured Rhodospirillales bacterium | reverse complement strand
GAGGTCGGGAATGGGCAGGGCATCTTCCGGCGGTTCCGGAAGGTACAGATAGCCGAACGGAACATGCGTTTTCCGGGCAAGGGCTTCCGCCTGTCTGAAGGTCGGACGCGCCTCACCACGCTCCCAGGCGGCCACCTTCTCCGGGGGCTGTTTGAGTTTGTCCGCCAGGCCCTCCACGGACAAACCCGCCCGCTCGCGCGCCCGGCGCAACAAGGCCGGCGTGACGAGCGCGTCCGCCATCACGTTTCCATCACAACCGTAAAGCGCAACTCTTTTAGATTAACGCGCCGGTCGAATAAAGGCAAAAGAAAAAACAAAGCGGTGGGGGATGGCGAATGCCGTCCCCCACGCTTTACCGGTCAGCCCTGGCCGATCTGCTCCGCCTTGCGCACCAGCACCTTCGCCTGCTTGATGGAGGCGTTGTCGATGAGCTTGTTGTCCAGGGTGACGGCGCCGTAGCCCTCGCGGTGGGCCTCGTCCAGGGCCTCCAGGATGCGGCGGGCGTTGTCCACGGCCTCCTGCGACGGGCTGAAGACCTCGTTGGCCAGCTCCACCTGCGACGGGTGGATGCACCACTTGCCCTCGCAGCCGAGCACGGCGGCGCGGCGTGCCTGGGCCTTGTAGCCCTCGGAATCCTTGAAGGCGCCGAAGGGGCCGTCCACCGGGCGCAGGCCGTTGGCGCGCGCCGCCACCACCATGCGCGTGATGGCGTAGTGCCACATGTCGCCCCAGTGGACCTCGCGGTTGCCGTCCGCGTCCGGGTCGGTGAGCACCGCGTAGTCGGGGTTGGGGCCGCCGATCTGGGTGGTGCGCATGCCCGTGGAGGCGGCGTAGTCGGCCACGCCGAAGTGCAGGGACTCGTTGCGCTTCGACGCCGCCGCCAGCTCGTGGATGTTCTGCATCCCCAGCGCCGATTCCAGCAGCAGCTCGAAGCCGATGCGATCCTGCTTGCCGGCGTTCTGCATCACCTGGGTCACCAGGACGTCCAGGGCGTAGACGTCGCTGGCCGTGCCCACCTTGGGCAGCATGATGAGGTCGATCCTGTCGCCCGCGGCCTCCAGCACCTCCATGACGTCCCGGTAGGTGTAGGGGGTGTCGAAGGCATTGACGCGCACGGACACGGTCTTGCCCGACCAGTCCAGGTCGTTGAGCGCCTGCACCACCTGGCCGCGCGCCTTTTCCTTCTCGCTGGGGGCGACGGAATCCTCCAGGTCGAGGAACACCGTGTCGGCGTTGCCCTGGGCCGCCTTCTCGATGAACCGTGCATTGGAGCCCGGAACCGTCTGTTCGCTGCGGTTCAAACGGGGCTGCGCCTCTTCCACGACGGTGAAACTCATGCTGCCACTCCTCCAGGCCACGGGATTGTCGGCCCGATCCTGGCAGCCATTGTGCACCGCATCAAGAGTTCGGCAACGCAAAACGACGGGCCGGACGGGGCCCGATGCGACGCGATGGAGTCTCTCAGGGCAGCGGCGCGCGCAGCCCCGCCACCAGGGCCTCGTAATCGGGCGTGGTGTCGGGGTCGATGAGGCCGTGGCGCAGGGCGAAGTCGGTGATGACAAGATTGACGTTGAACTTGAAATCCGTCGTCCGCGCCACCCGCTCGACGGCCTCGTCGGCGGGCATCAGGCGGAAATCCACCATCTCGCCGTCGTCGTTGTGCGGCACGAAGTCGGCGGGGACCTCCAGGTCGTAGCAGAACAGGGTGTCCACCTTCAGCCCGCGCGCCGTCTCCAAACAGTAGGTCACCGTGCTCGCGGGCCGGGCCCGGCGCGCCAGGTCCGCCGGCACGCGCGCCTCCTCGTGGGCCTCCTTGACGATGTTCTCCATGAGGCCCAGGCGCGCCGGCTGGCCGCCGGCCACCATGTTGTCGAGCTGATCGGGGGCCACGGCCTTGTCGGCGGCGCGCCGGCCGATCCACAGATGGGGCCGGCCGTCGCGGTACACATGGCCGTTCACGTGAACGCCGTAGCTGTGCAGGCCGAAGAAGACCACGGCCCCGCGGTCCACTTCCAGGAAGGGGGATTCGTGGAAGGCCCGCGCCACCCGGTAGGGCTCGTCGCGCACGCGGATGATGCCGCGCTCCGCCAGCCCCTGCACCACGGTATGAAGGGCCGCCGTGCGCGCGTGCGGCGTTTCCAGCGCCGGGTTCAGGGTGACGCCGTCGTCCGTGACGGTGAGCACGTCAGGCCATGCCGTCAGGGTCTCCAGATAATCGCCCGGCACCCGGCCGACGCGCGCGCCGGCCACGGTAAAGGGGCGGAAGCGGTCCGGATCGTGCCGATTGCAGGCGCGGATGCGGTCCATGAGGGCCATGGGCGCGCCCCTCGCACCGCGCCCGCGCCCGGTCAACCGCCGTCGTCACCCCGCCACGTCGGGGCGCACCATCCACGCCAGGTTCCACTGGCCGGCGTCGTCACGCTCCAGGGCCACCACGGTGCCGGGCCGGAAGGCCAGGGCGACGCTGCCCTCGCCCGTCCCCGTGAGCCGCCCCACGGCGTTGCCCATGAAGGGCTGGTGGCCGACGACCATGACCGGCTCGTGCCAGTCGGCCGTGGCCGCCGCCAGGCCGTCGGTGGAGGCCTTGGCGTCCAGGTCGAACTCCGCTTCTTCCGGCTCGGGCGCGCCCGTGGCGCCGGCCAGGATTTCCGCCGTCTGGCGGGCGCGGGTCTTGCCGCTGTGCACGACGCGCGCGGGCGCCGCGTCGGCCTGCTCCAGCAGCCGTCCCACGGCCTGCACGTCGTTCTCGCCCTTGCCCGTGAGCGGGCGGTCCGGATTCTCCTCCTTGCTCACCGCCTCGCCGTGCTGCACCAGATAGAGTCGCATGGTCGCCCCCTTTCGCTTCGCCCGTGGACCGTTCCCCCACCATGTGGGCGCCGCGCCGGAGGGCATGCAAGGCGCTCACGCCGCCGGCAGCGTGAAGCGGAAGGCGCTGCCGCCCTCGGGCGCAGTCTCCACCCGGATGCGGCCGCCGTGGCGCTCCACGATCCGGCGCACCAGGGACAGGCCGATGCCTGTTCCCTGGCCGTGGTTGTCGCCCCTGTGAAAAACCTCGAAGATGCGCTCGCGTTCTTCGTCGGGAATGCCCGGCCCATTGTCCGCCACGGTGAAGCACCAGCCCGCCTCGCCCGCCGGCTCGGCCGTGATGCGCACCCGCGGCGCGGTGTCCGGGGCGTGATGCTTGAGGGCGTTGCCCACGAGGTTCTGGAAGACGCGCACGAGCTGGCCGTGATCCGCCAGGACGGTGGGCAGGGTTTCGTCCACGACAAGCTCGGCGTCCGTCTCGCGGCGCCGTTCCTCCAGGTTGTCCAGGGCCTCGCGCACCGCCTCCCCGGCGTCGAGGGGGGCGGGGGCGCTTCCCTGCGTCTGGACGCGCGAGTACTCCAGCAGATCGCGGATCATGGTGCGCATGCGCCGGGCACTGTCGAGGGCATGGCCGAGGAGGGCCCGGCCGCGCTCGTCCAGCACATGGCTGTAGCGGGTATGCATGAGCTCCACGTAGCTCACCACCATGCGCAGGGGTTCCTGGAGGTCGTGCGACACGGCGTAGGCGAAACTCTCCAGTTCCTCGTTGGACCGGCGCACGGCGGCCTCGGCGCGCTTCTGGTCGCGGATGTCGCGGGCGATGGTGGAGAGGTGCGTGAGCCGGCCCTGGTCGTCGTGATGGGCGAGGATGATCTGGGAGACGGGGATCTCCTCGCCGTCCTGGTCGATAAACGCCGTTTCCCCGGCCCACAGGCCGTCGCGCAGCGCGGCCGGGATGCCCTCCTGGCGCATGCGCCGGGCGGCCCATTCCGGCTGCGAGCGGCCGCTCCCGCCCAGAAGGCCGTCGGCATGGCCGGCGTCCCCCACCAGGGTCCGGGCGCCCGGGTTGCGGTACACGACCTGCCCGTCCGGCGTGGCGATGCCGACGAAATCGGGCGTCGCCTCGATGATGGCGGCGAGGCGCTCGCGCTCCGCCTCCAGGTGGCGGATGGCGCTGATGTCCATGCCCACCACGGTGATGCAGGGGGTGCCGTGCAGGTCCAGGGCGCGGGCGGAGAAGAAATGGCGCACGGGCGCCCCCGCCACGGGGGCCAGATCGGCCTCCACGGTGCCGCTTCCCTGGGCGCGCACGGCCTCGAAGGCATGCCCCACGCGCTCGCGGTGGTCGGGCGTGAACAGCGTCCAGGCGTCCAGGTCGCGCATGGCCGCGCTGTCGTGGCCCGTCACCGTCTCCAGCGCCTGATTCCAGCGGCGCAGGGTGCCGTCCGCGTCGCACAGGAAGAACACGCCGGGCAGGGTGTTGATGAGGCTGTTGGCCACGGATTCGGCCTGGGCGGCGGCCTCGCGCAGGGCGGCCTCGGCCTGTTTCTGGTCGCGGATGTCGCGGGCGATGGTGGAGAGATGGGTGACCTGCCCGCCCTCGTCGTAGTGGGCCAGGACGATCTGCGACGCCGGGATCTCCGTGCCGTGCACGTCGCGGAACGCGGTCTCGCCCTGCCAGAAACCGTGCCGCCGCGCCTGCGGGAAGGCCTCCTCCGTCAGCCGGCGCAGCGCCCATTCCGGATGGCCTTCGGCAACAACCGCCATGCTGCCGCCCGTCTCATCCAGACCCAGGAGATGTCGCGCCCCGGGATTGAGATAAAGGGCATTGCCCTCGGGGTCGGAAATGCCCACGAAGTCGGGGGTGGCCTCCAGGATGGCGAGCAGCCGGTCGCGCGCCGCCCGGGCCTCCTCGCGCGCCGTGATGTCGCGGCCCAGGCCCACGACGCCGAAGGGCGTGGCGTCCACGCCGAGCGGCGCCTTGAGCATGTCGAGATAGGCCCAGGTGCCGTCGGGATAGTGCACCCACTCCTCGTTGCGCCGGGAGGTACCCGTCTCCAGCATCCGGCGGTCCATGGTGCGGAAGAAATCGGCCGTTTCCCGGTCGAACAGGTCGTAGTCCGTGGCCCCCTGGATGAAGCTCTGGGACTTGCCCACGAAGTTGGCAAAGGCCCGGTTGCAGCCCAGATAGGTGAAGTTGGCGTCCTTGTAGAAAACGAGGTCCGGGATCTCCTGGATGACGTGATAGAGTCGGTCCCGCGCCACGGCCGAGCGCCGGTGCGCCAGCCCCAGCACAATGCCGAGGACGAGCAGCACGCCCACGCCGCCGAGCATGAGGAAGGCCAGCCACCGGCGGCGCGCGGCGCGGGCGTCCGCCACCGTCTCCAGGCGGGCCACGACCCGGTCCATGGCGGCCATGAGTTCATTGGATCGCCGCGTGATGTCGCGCACCTGCGACCACGCCACCGGGCCGTCGGTGACGGACCGCAGGGTATCGCGATACGGCCGCCACAGGGCGTCCACACGGCGCAGGCGGCGCCGCGCCTCGGTGTCGGTGACACGCCGGATGTCCTCGCCCCCCTTCAGCAGCCGGCGGTGCATCACGGCGAAACGGTCCAGCGCCTTTTCCAGGTTTCTACGGGCGTGCCGGCGGACCGCGGCCACGCTGCCCGTGCCGCCGTTCGGGCGCGGCGCCGCGTGACTCAGGATCAGGGCCTCCTTGGCCATCTTCTCGATGTACATGCGCTGGCGGCCCGCCATGTTGACGCGCGAGGCACCGCTCTCCAGGTGGCGGCTCAGGACCACCACCACGCCCGCGATGAAGACGAAGGCCAGGATGAACAGGGGCCAGTAGACGCGATTGAACGTCAGGCGTCCCAACCACCTGGCCACCCCGTGTCCCATCGAATGGCCTCCCTTGGGCGGCATGCTGTCCCCCTCTCATGCCCGGCAGGGAAGGCGCATCGCCCCACCACGACGGGGACCGAGTCCAGGCCGCCGTTCTGGCGATCCCGCTCGCGGCGCCGGCCCGCGATCCCTTCCCCGGATTCCGGCACAACCGTGTGTAAATTCTCGTTATACCAGTCTGCCGAAGCGCCGTACATGCCCTCGCCCGGATTTCTCACGGGCTCGACGCGCTGTGTTGGCCTGCGCCGTGCCGATTGCGGCCCCGATCGGGGTCGGGGCCAGGCATCGAAGGCCCGC
>CAJXLG010000161.1 GCA_913055885.1 uncultured Rhodospirillales bacterium | reverse complement strand
CGAAGCCCCTTGCCGATGTGTGAGCATCGCCTGCGAGCCTTCTCCTCGCAATCGGGCACGGCGCAGGCCAACACAGCGCGTCGAGCGGTGCGACAACCCGGGCTAGCGGCCCTGAAACACGCTTTCGACCAGGGCCTTCCGTTGAGCGTGGTGGTGGGCTTGCTTCGCGATACGCCCGACGGCACCCTGCTTGAGAGACAGGTTCTGGAATACGTCGCCCGCGTCTACGACATGACCCGGGCCGATCTGGAACACGTGGTGGACGAGGCGAAACCGGACCGCCGGGAGGAACTCATGGGAACGCCCGCCGAGGAATGGATCGAGGAAGGCAAGGCCAGGGGCCGGGCCGAAGGCAAGGCCGAGGGCAAGGCCGAGGGCAAGGCCGAGGGCCGGGCGGAAGCCGTCCTGCGCATCCTGGAGGGCCGTTTCGGGGCCGTGGACGCCGATACCGCCGCCCGGATCCGGGCCGCCGACCTTGACGCCCTGGGGGCCATGCTCGACCGGGCGCTGACGGTCGAACGGGCCGGGGACGTCCTGAACGGCGCCGGTTCCCGGCACTGAGTTCCGGCAAGGCAGCCCAAGGGAGGACCGCATGGAAACCGCCGAGGCCATCCGCACCCGCCGCGCCGTCAAGCGCTTCGATCCCGAACACCGGCTCACCGACGCCGAGGAGAAGGAGCTCTTCGACCTGGTGCTCCAGTCGCCCACCGCCTTCAACATCCAGAACTGGCGCTTCGTGGTGGTGCGCGATCCCGAACTGCGGCAGCAGATCCGGGAGATCGCCTGGGACCAGCCGCAGGTCACGGAATCGTCGCTTTTCGTGGTGTTGTGCGCGGATCTCAAGGCCTGGGCGCGGGAGCCCCAGCGCTACTGGGTGAACGCCCCGAAGGAAGTCCAGGACATCATCGTTCCCGGGCTGCAGCAGTACTACACCGGCCAGCCCCGGGTGGAGCGCGACGAGGCCCATCGCTCCTGCGGCATGGCGGGCCAGACCCTCATGCTGGCGGCCAAGGCCATGGGGTACGATTCCTGCCCCATGGACGGTTTCGACTACGCCGCCATGGGCCGCCTCCTGAACCTGCCCGACGACCACATCGTGAGCTTCGCCGTCGCCGTGGGCAGACAGGCACAGGCGCCCTGGCCCAGGCCCGGCCAGCTCCCGGCGGAAGAGGTCATCCTGACGGATCGCTTCCCGGCGACGTAGGCGTCTCCGCCCGGGCGGCATCGGCGGGCAGCGTGACCACCACGCAGGCCCCGCCCCCGGGGGCCGACTCGATGCGCACGTCGCCCCCCAGCGACACGGCGATGCGCCGGACGATGGCCAGCCCCAGGCCCGTTTCCGCCGCGCCGTGCTCGCCGGGCAGGCGCTCGAACAGCCGGAACACCCGCTCCCGCTGCTCGGGGGCGATGCCGGGTCCGTTGTCGGCCATGTGGAAGGTGCTCCATGCGCCGTCGGGGGAAAGCTCGCCGCTGACGTGCACGTGGGGCGCCCCCTGCGTGCCGGCATGGCGCAGGGCATTGGCCAGAAGCTCCACCAGGATCTGCAAGAGACGCGGCCGGTCGATGCGCGCCGGCGGCAGGGGGTCGATGGTCACCGTGGCGCCCTTCTCGCGGATGAGGTCGGCCTGCTGGTCGGCGGCCTCGCGGGCGACGGCCTCCACGTCCAGGGTGGCGATGGGCTCGCGCGGCCGGTCCGCCTCCAGGAAGCGCTGGGCGTCGCGCACAAGGCGGCTCAGGTACTGCGCATTGTCCTCGATGAAGCCCATGGACTCCGTGACGGCCTCGGCATCCGCCTGGTTGTCGAGCTGCCGCCGCAGGCGCTGGGCGAAGCTCACCATCCGGCGCGCGGGCTCCTGGAAGTGGTGCGCCATGACCTCGGAGAGGCGCGCCATTTCCGTGTGCGAGCGCGACAGCTCGGCCACGATGCGCTCGCGCTCACGGTCGCGCTGGCGCAGTTCCTCGGTGCGCCGGCGCACCTCGCGGCGCAGGGATATCTGCCACAGCGCCGTCACCGCGAGGACCAGAAGGAGAATGCCCGCCGCCGCGCCCGCGACGGCGGTGACGTAGGTGCCGGTGTAGTCCTTCTGCAGGACGCCCAGCCACTTGTCCTTGAGCCGGCGGCGGGTGCCGTTGGCGATCACCACGGCGAGGCCCTCGTTGAGAAGGGCAAGGGTCCTTTCGTCCCCTTCCTGAACGGCAAAGCAGAAGTCCTGGCGGAACCCCTCCAGCCGGCCCCGCGTGGTCAGGCCCTCCAGGTCCAGGCGCTCCATGAGCTGTAGCGCCACCAGCCGCTGCACCACCACCGCCGCCACCTCGCCCGCGGCCAGCCGGCGCAGGGCGTCCTCGAACGAGGGGGTGGCGACGAGCCGGTCCGTGTACGCCTTGCGGCGCATGAACTCCTCGGCGTTGTCGCCGTCCATGACCGCCACCCGCCGCCCCTTCAGGTCCGTCACGTCCCGGATGGAGTCCGTGCCCTCGCGCACCACGATGGTGCCGTGGAGCTTGAGGTAGGGCATGGTGAAGTCGAACATCTTTTCGCGCTCGGGCGTGCGGCCCACGAGCGGCAGGGCGTCCAGTCGCCCCTCGGCGAGGTCCTTCTTGAGATGCGCCCAGGGGGCCACCTTGAAGCGGATGTCGCGGTCCACGGCCTTCACGGCGGCGCGCAGGAGCGCCACGGCGAAGCCGGTGGCGCGGCCCTCCGGGTCCGTCCCGGAAAGCGGTGGATAGTCGGGCTCCGCGCCGGAACGGAGGGGCTCCTTGGCGGCGGCCGCCGGCAGCACGAGCAGCATCGCCAGCAGCGCCGCGAGCCATGGGCCCGCGGCCCGCCACGGCCTTCCCCGGCCGGTGCCCTTCGCCTTGTCGCAAGCCACGCCGGGCGCCTTTCCCATCACCCCCTGACAGCCTCCCCCGGGCCGATCGTGTTCGAGTGTAGCGCCGTGGCGCCGGTGTTTCCAGGCCCGCAACGGAAAAGGGCCGCCCTTCCGGGCGGCCCCCTCCGTGTCGCGGCACCTTAAGGCCCCGTTACGCTAGTGCACGTCGGCCCAGATGCGGCGCTTCAGGGCATAGAACAGGGCGCTCAGGACGATGAGGAACAGGATGACCTTGATCCCCAGCTCGTGGCGCGCCTCCAGGTTGGGCTCCGAGGCCCAGCGCAGGAAGGCGGTCACGTCCTCGGCCTTCTGCTCCTTGGTGCCCTCGACCGGCTCATTCGCGTAGGACGCGGCGGCCCACGTCGGCCGCGGCATGGACACGAAGTTGCCGAAGGCCTTGTTGTAGAGCTTGGTGTGGCCCTCGCGCCGCTCGAAGCTGAGCAGGAACTTGTAGAGGTAGTCGGGGCCGCCCGGGCGGGCCTCCGCCATGAGCGTGAGATCCGGCGGTACCGTGTTGAAGGTGGCCATGGCCGTTGACTTGGCCATGCCCGCCTGGAAGTGCTCGCGCGGCTTGCCCGGGGCGATCTCCTCCACCCGGGATTCCGGCAGGCCGATCTGCTCCAGGTTGCGGTAGTACAGGTGCTTCAGGTTGTGACAGGTGGCGCACACCTTCTGGTACACCTTGAATCCGCGCTGGAGCTGGTCCTCCTTGAAGTGGCCGAAGATGCCCTGCCAGGACCAGTCCGGCGTCTTGATATCGAGGTGGCCGCCCCCGCTCGAGGCGTGGGCGCCGGTAGCCGCCGTCGCGGCGAGACCGGCCGCCACCAGGGCGCTTGTGATGAACTTGCGCATGACGTGGTCTCCCTTGCTCCTGCGGCGTTCTACTTCTTGTCCACGGCGGCGCTGATGCTCTCCGGCAAGGGCTTGGGCTTCTCGAGCTTGCCCACCAGCGGCATCAGGATGATGAAGAAGCCGAAGTAGTACGCCGTGCCGATCTGCCCGATGGTGGTGTACGGGGCCTCGGCGGGGTTGGCGCCCACCCAGCCCAGGATGAAGCAGTCGATGACGAACAGGACGACGAACCACTTCCACACGGGGCGGTACTTGCAGGAGCGCACCTTCGACCGATCCAGCCACGGAATGACGATCAGGATCAGGATCGACAGGAACATGGCGACCACGCCGCCCAGCTTATTGGGAATGGCGCGCAGGATGGCGTAGAAGGGCAGGAAGTACCACTCGGGGACGATGTGCGCCGGGGTCGACATGGTGTCGGCCGGCTTGTAGTTGATCGCCTCGCCGAAGTAGTTCGGGGCAAAGAAGACGAAGAAGGCGAAGAAGATCAGGAACAGCCCCAGGCCCCACAGGTCCTTGATGGTGTAGTAGGGGTGGAAGGGGATGGTGTCCTCCTTCTTCTGCGGCTCCACGCCCGTCGGGTTGTTGGACTTCACCGTGTGCAGGGCGACGATGTGGACGAGCACCAGCGCCACGATGACGAACGGCAGCAGGTAGTGCAGCGAGAAGAAGCGGTTCAGCGTCGGGTTGGCGACGTTAAAGCCGCCCCACAGCCACTGCACGATGGAATCCCCGACCAGCGGCACGGCCGAGAAGAGCATGGTGATCACCTTGGCGCCCCAGTAGCTCATCTGACCCCAGGGCAGCACGTAGCCCATGAAGGCCGTGGCCATCATGGCAAGGATGATGATGACGCCGATGATCCACAAAAGCTCGCGCGGCTGTTTGTACGAGCCGTACCACAGCCCGCGGAACAGGTGCAGATAGACCGTAATGAAGAACATGGTGGCGCCGTTCATGTGGATGTAACGGATCAGCCACCCGTAGTTCACGTCGCGCATGATGCGCTCGGTCCGCTCGAACGCCATGGAGGCGTGCGGCGTGTAATACATGGCGAGGAAGATCCCCGTGAGGATCATGATGACAAGCACGATCCCCGCCAGGGAGCCGAAGTTCCACCAGTAGTTCAGGTTCTTCGGCGTGGGATACTCGGCGGCGTCGTTCTGCAGAATGGTGAAGACCGGCAGGCGGTCATCCACCCATTGCACGAACCGGTTGTTCCACTGTTTCTGGTGGGCGGCGCTCATGCCTGGACCTCCTACCCGATCTTGATGGTGGTGTCGTCGACAAACGCGTACGGCGGCACCGGCAGGTTCGCGGGGGCCGGCCCCTTCCGGATGCGGCCCGCCTCGTCATAGTGCGAGCCGTGGCAGGGGCAGAACCAGCCATTGTAGTCCCCCGTGGGCTGGCCCTGCTTCTGCCCCAGGGGAATGCACCCCAGGTGCGTGCAGATGCCGATCATCACCAGCCACTCGGGCTTTTCCACCCGCTCCTCGTCGGACTGCGGATCGGGCAGGTTCTGGACATCCACGCTGCGTGCCTGCTCGATCTCCTCCTCCGTGCGGTGCCGGATGAACACCGGCTTGCCGCGCCAGGTCACGGTCATGGCCTGACCGGGCTCCTTGATGGGGCTGAGATCGACCTCGATGGAGGCGAGCGCCAGCGTGTCCTTGGCCGGATTCATGCTGTCGATGAGCGGCCAGAGGGCCAGCCCCGCACCGACAACACCCACCGCGCTGGTGGTCCACAGCAGGAAGTCGCGGCGGCTGTCCCCGCCGCCCCCTGCGTTTCCGGAGGCAGAATCAGCATTAGCCATGAGCGTACCTCATCCTTCGGCCCGAGACACATTCCACGGCAGGGGCTTGGGGCCACGGGAGCGCCGGGGCCTGTCCCCTTTTTGAAACTTTGTTAGCGGATATACTGGAATCCGCCTCAAATGCAAACGTTTTCTAATGCTGTAGCGCAACACAAGGAGACCCCGCCCCGTGCCCCTGGTTCTGTTCCAGCCCGACATTCCCCAGAACGCGGGCGCCATCCTCCGGCTCGGCGCCTGCCTCGACACGGCCGTCCACATCATCCATCCGTGCGGCTTCATCCTGGACGACCGCCGCCTGCGCCGGGCCGGCCTCGACTACGCCGAGCGCGCCGTGCTCGTGGAACACGCCGACTGGGAAACCTACCTGGCGGCGCCCGAGCGCGGCCGGCTCGTCGCCCTCTCGGCACGCGGCGGCACCCCCCACACCGCCTTCGCCTTCCGGCCCGGCGACGCCCTGCTCCTGGGCCCGGAAACCCGGGGCCTGCCGGAACACGCCCGGGCCGCTGGCGATGCCGTGGTGCGCAT
>CAJXLG010000160.1 GCA_913055885.1 uncultured Rhodospirillales bacterium | reverse complement strand
GGTGGAGCCGAAGCCGCCCGCGCCGCGTTCGGAGGCGTCCAGGTCCGCCACGGGCGTCCAGGTCACGCCGGCCACGGCCTGGACGATTTCTACCGGGGCGAGGTGGGCGCGGCCCTGGGGGAGGCCCTGGGGCGCCTGGGCAGCCCCCTGGCCGCCGCGGATCTGGCGCGGCACCGCTCCGTGCGCCGGCGCTGCCTGAGCCTGCCGCTGGCCGGCGCGACGGGTCTGGGAACGCCCCCGCCCACGCAGGGGCTCGCCGCCCTGATGCTGCTGTGGCTCACCGGGCGCCAGGGGGCGGCGACGGCCGAAGGGCGGCTCCACGGCGCCGTGGCGGCGGCGCGCCGGGCCTTTCAGGTGCGCGACCGCCACGTCACCGACCCCCGCGACACCCCGGTGCATCCCACCACCTTCCTGGACGAGGCGGTCCTGGCGGGCCTGGCCGGCGACGAGGACGCGGCGGCCGATGCCTGGACGCTGGCGCCGGACCCCACGGACGGCGTTTGGCTGGGCTGTGTGGACGACGAGGGCGTGGCCGTGAGCCTGGCGCAGAGCGCCGGCGACCCCGGCGGCTCGGGCGTGGTGCCGGGCGATACGGGCGTGCTGTGGCACAACCGGGGCCGTGCCTTCCATCTCGCCGCCGACGGGCCGCGCGCCCTGGCCCCCGGCCGCCGGCCCTACAGCCCGTTGTGTCCCGGCCTGATGCACTTCGACGACGGCCGCGTGGCCGTCATGGGGGCCGCCGGCGGCGACGCCCAGCCGCAGGCGCAGGCCCTTCTGTACGATGCCTGTGTGCGCGGCGGCACGCCCCTGCAACAGGCGATGACGGCGCCGCGCCACGCCCTGACGGCCGCCGGCGTGGTGGTGGAGGCGCGCTTCGATCCGGCGGTGGCGGCGGCCCTGGAGGCGGCCGGCCACACCGTGGTGCGGGGCGGCGCTTTCGATCCGCGCGTGGGCCGCCTGGGCGCCCTGGTGCGCCATCCCGACGGGACGGTGGAGGGCGCCGCCGATCCGCGCGGCGACGGCGCCGTGGGGGCCCTGTGAGATCAGACACTCTTGGAATGGACCTGCGTGAGGATCGGCAAGGCGGTGTCCGCCCACCAGGGGGAAAGACGGGGCCGGAAGCGGCGTGGGGCCGGGCCTACGCCTCGAACGGCCCCACGGTGCAGCCGTGGTTGAGCGGGCCGTGGCCGTGGCCCAGGTCCGGGGCGGTTTCCATGGCCCGGCGCACGTAGGCCCGGGCCCGCGCCACGGCCTCCGCCATGCCGCGTCCCTGGGCCAGCCCCGTGGCACACGCGGAGGCGAGGGTGCAGCCGGTGCCGTGGCGGTTGCGGGTGTGCAGGCGGGCCCCTTCCAGGACGTGGCGCTCGTCGGGGGTGACGAGCAGGTCGCGCACCCTGTCGCTCGCCGTGTGGCCGCCCTTGATGAGCACGCTGCCGGCGCCCATGTCGCGCAGCCGTGCGGCGGCGGCATCGCGCGATTCCTCGTGCTCCAGGGCCAGGCCGCTCAGCACCTCCGCCTCCGGCAGGTTGGGGGTGAGCAGGGTGGCGCGGGCCGCCAGGCGGGTGGAGAGGCTGCCCACGGCCGCGTCGTCCAGGAGCCGCGCGCCGCCCTTGGCCACCATCACCGGGTCCACCACCAGCGGGGCGTCGGGGCATTCGGCCTCCAGGGCGCCGGCCACGGCCTCGATGGTGGCCCGGTCGCCCAGCATCCCGGTCTTCACCACGTCCACCCCGATGTCGCGCGCCACGGCGCTGATCTGCTGGCGGATGAAGCCCGGGTCCACGGGCACGATGCCGTGCACGCCCGTGGTGTCCTGCGCCGTGAGGGCGGTGATGGCCGTCATGGCGTAGCCCTGGAGCGCCATGACGGTCTTGATGTCCGCCTGGATGCCGGCGCCGCCGCCGGAATCGGAACCGGCGACGATGAGCACCCGCGCCGTCATGCGGCGCCTCCCGCGGCCTGTTCGATGACGCCGGCGATATCCTGCACCACCCGGTCCACCAGGGCGGGATCCTCGCCTTCCGCCATGACGCGCACCTTGGGTTCCGTGCCCGACGGCCGCACCAGCAGCCGGCCGCTGCCGCGCAGGCGTTCCTCGCCGTCGGCGATGGCGGCCTGCACCGCCTTGTTGTCGTCGAGAACGACGGGGGTGGTGAGGCGCACGTTCCGGAGCACCTGCGGCAGGGGCTCGAAGCGGCGGCAGGTGGCGCTGGCCGGCTGGTCGTTCTCGACGATGGCGCGCAGCACCTGCAGCGCCGCCATGAGGCCGTCACCGGTGGTGGCGAAGTCGGAAAAGATGAGGTGCCCCGACTGCTCGCCGCCGACGTTATAGCCGTCGCGGCGCATGCACTCCACCACGTGGCGGTCGCCCACGGGGGTGCGCACCAGGCCCAGCCCCTGTTCCGCCAGGTAGCGTTCCAGGCCCAGGTTGGACATGACGGTCACCACCACGCCGCCGCCGCGCAGCAGGCCGGCCCGGTGCCATTCCTCGGCCACCAGCCCCAGGATCTGGTCGCCGTCGAGCATGGCGCCGTGCTCGTCGCACAGGATCACGCGGTCGGCGTCGCCATCCAGCGCGATTCCCAGGTCGGCGCCGTGCGCTACCACGGCGCGCTGCATGGCTTCGGGATGCTGCGAGCCGCACTGGTCGTTGATGTTGAAGCCGTCGGGCGCGTCGGCCAGTTCCACCACCTCGGCGCCCAGCTCCCAAAGCACGCGCGGTGCCACCTTGTAGGCGGCGCCGTGGGCGCAGTCCACCACCACCTTGAGGCCTTCCAGGGTGCGGTTGCGCGGGAAGGAGCGCTTGACGTGCTCCATGTAGCGCCCCACGGCGTCCTCCAGCCGGCGCGCCCGGCCCAGGTCGGCGGGCGCCGCCAGGCCCTTGTCCAGGCCGTTGGCCATGAGCCCCTCGATGGCGTCCTCCGCCGCGTCCGACAGCTTGTAGCCGTCGGGGCCGAAAAGCTTGATGCCGTTGTCGTCGTAGGGGTTGTGCGAGGCGGAGATGACCACCCCGAGGTCGGCGCGCAGGGAGGGGGTCAGCATGGCCATGGCGGGCGTGGGCAGGGGGCCGACGAGCACCACGTCCATGCCGATGGCGGTGAAGCCCGCCGTCAGGGCGGGCTCCAGCATGTAGCCGGAAAGCCGCGTGTCCTTGCCGATGACCACGCTGTGCCGGTGGTCGCCGCGGGTGAAATAGCGGCCCGCCGCCATGCCCAGCTTGAGGGCGGTTTCCGCCGTCATGGGGTACTGGTTGGCGGTCCCGCGGACGCCGTCGGTGCCGAACAGCCTGCGTGCCATGGAGCCGAGCCCTTGTGTCGGGTGATACGGGGCGATTCGTCCCCTTTTGAATCATCCCTTGCCGGGCCGGTGCAAGGTTTTTGAAACGGCCGCCGTGTTGACAGCGCGTGGCGCGCCTGCGTACCGTTCCCCTTCCGACAACGCGGCGCGCGGTTCCCGACGGGCCGAAGCCCGGGGATTGAAAGGGAACACGGTAGGGCCGACCCGATCGGGGCCCGATCCGTGGCTGCCCCCGCAACTGTGAGCGGTTAGTCCGTCTCCACGCTGGGCCACTGGCGTCAATGCCGGGAAGGCCGGAGGGGGGGGGCGAGCCGCGAGCCAGGAGACCTGCCCGCGCCGCAGGCCAACGCCGGGCGGGGTGTCCCGGGGGTGGCGGCGCGCACCGCTTCAGGGCTCGTTCGACCTTCCCCCAAGACCGGACACGGCCGCTCCCGGATCGACGCGATACGGGAGACACGACGCATGCACATCATGGAAGGCTTCCTGCCGGCGACGCACGCCGCCGGCTGGACCGCCGCCGCGGCGCCCTTCGTCGCCTGGGGCGCGTGGCGCATCAACCGGGTCCTGCGCGACCATCCGGAGACCCGGCTCATCCTGGGCGCCGCCGGCGCCTTCACCTTCGTCCTGTCCGCCCTCAAGCTGCCCTCGGTGACGGGAAGCTCGTCGCATCCCACGGGCACCGGGCTGGGCGCCGCCCTCTTCGGGCCCTCGGTGATGACCGTGGTGGCCACCATCGTCCTGGTCCTCCAGGCCCTTCTCATGGCCCACGGCGGCCTCACCACGCTGGGCGCCAACGTTTTCGCCATGGGCGTCGTCGGCCCCTTCGTCGCCTGGGGCCTGTACCGCCTGGTGACGGGCGTGGGGGCCGGCATGGCGCCGGCCGTCTTCCTGGCCGCCTTCTGCGGCGACATCGCCACCTACATGACCACGAGCTTCCAGCTCGCCCTGGCCTTCCCCGACCCCGTCAGCGGGGTGACGGGCGCGCTCGCCAAGTTCCTGTCCGTCTTCGCCGTCACCCAGCTTCCCCTGGCCGTCGCCGAGGGCCTGGTGTCGGTGGTGATGATGAACCTTCTGCGCCGGCACGCGGCGGGCGAACTGGCCCTGGTGCCGGCCTTTCTGAAGGAGGCGCGGGCATGACGCGGCGTGACGGCATCCTGCTGGGGCTGGCCGCCGTGATCGTCGCGGGCGGCCTGCTCCTCGCCGGTGACGCCGGCTTCGGCGGTGCCGACGGCAAGGCCCTTGCCCTGGTGCGCGACCTGGCCCCCGGCTATGAGCCGTGGGCGGTGCCCGTGTGGACACCCGCGGGGTCCCTGGAAGGCCTGCTGTTCGCCCTGCAGGCGGCCCTCGGCGCGGGCGTCATCGGCTGGATCGTCGGCTATCGGCGCGGCCGCGCCGCGGCGCACCGCGACGACGCCGCATGACCCTCCTGGACCGCCTGGCGGCGCGCGGCCGCTGGCGCACCGTGCCGGCGGCGGAAAAGGGGCTGGTGGCGCTGGGCATGCTGGCCGTGTGCCTGACGGCGCCGCCCGTGCCCGCCGGCGGCCTGGCGCTGCTGGCGCTGACGGCGCTGGCCGTGGGGCCGGCGGGCGTGCCGTGGCGGCCGTTCCTGGCCGTGCTGGCCGTGCCCCTGGGGCTCCTGGCGGCCACCCTGCCGCTGCTGCTCGTGGCCGTGACGTGGGACGGCGGGCCGCAGGTGGCGTGGGCGGCCGACGGTCCGGAACGGGCGGCCGCCCTCATGGGCCGCGCGGCGGGCGGCGCGGCGGCGCTGGCCTTCCTCGCCACCACCACCCCCGTGGGCCAGGTCCTCGGCCTGCTCCGCCGCTGGCGGGTGCCCGCCGCCGTGCTGGAGGTGGCGCTCGTCACCTACGCCCAGGCGGGCACCCTGATGACGGCGGCCGTGCGCGGCCACCGGGCGCAGGCGGCGCGCCTGGGCACCGTGGGCGTGATGCGGCGGCTGCGCTCGGCGGGGATGCTGGCGGCCGGCCTGCTGCGCCACGGCCTGCACCACGCCCGCGCCCTGGAAACGGGCCTGGCGGCGCGCGGCTACCGGGGCCCCATGCCCACCCTGGACACGCAGCGACGCGCCCGGCCCACGCGGCTGCTGGCCGGGGCGGCGGCGGTGGCCGCCCACGCGGCGGCGGCCGTGGCCCTCGGCGGGGGGCTTTCATGACGGCCATCCTGCACGCGGAGGGCCTGTGCCATGTTTTCGCCGACGGCACCACGGCGCTGGACGGTGCCGACCTCGCCGTGCCGGCGGGACAGCGCCTGGCCGTCCTGGGCCCCAACGGGGCCGGCAAGTCCACCCTGCTCCTGCACCTCAACGGCACCCTCAGGCCGGGCGCGGGAACGGTCTACGTGGCGGGCGCGCCGGGGCGCTACGACCGCGCCGGGCTCGCCGCGTGGCGCGGCCGCGTGGGCCTCGTCCTGCAGGAGCCGGACCACCAGCTTTTCGCCCCCACCGTCGCCGAGGACGTCTCCTTCGGTCCCCTCAACCAGGGCCTTCCGGAAGGGGAGGTGCGGCGGCGCGTCCACGCCACCCTGGAAGCCCTGCGCATCGAGGGCCTGACCGACCGGGCCGTCACCGAGCTCAGCTTCGGCCAGCGCAAGCGCGTCGCCCTGGCCGGCATCGTCGCCATGCGGCCGGCCGTGCTGGTGCTCGACGAGCCCACCGCGGGCCTGGACCACCACGGCGTGGTGCACCTCCTGGCCGTCCTGGACCGCCTGGTGGCGGACGGCACCACCGTGGTCTTCGCCACCCACGACGCCGACCTGGTCACGGCGTGGGCCGACACCGCGGCGCTCTTCGCCCACGGGCGGG
>CAJXLG010000159.1 GCA_913055885.1 uncultured Rhodospirillales bacterium | reverse complement strand
CTGCGTTACCTCGCCGGCCCCGCCACCCTCGTTGACGCCGCCGTCCTCGCCCTGGTCCTGGGCCAGGCAGTGGTGACGGGCGACGTCGGCGGCACGCACCTGCTGGTGCTGCGCATCTTCCGGGTCATCCGCATCCTGCGGCTGGCCCGCCTGGGACGCTTCAGCCTGGCCGTGGGCTTCTTCCTCCAGTCGCTTCTCAACCGGCGCCACGAACTGGCCCTGACGGCGGGCATGGCGGGCACCATGCTTCTCATGTCGGCCACCCTCATCTACATGGTGGAGCCGGGCGCCGACTTTTCCAGCATCCCCAGGGCGCTGTGGTGGGCCGTGGTGACCCTGACGACGCTGGGCTACGGCGACGCCGTGCCGGCCACCGTGGCGGGCCGCATCGTCGGCGCCGTCACGGCTTTGTCGGCGCTCATCCTCATCGCCATGCCCACGGGCATCGTGGCGGCGGCGTGCGGCGAGGCCATGCGCCACGTCAGCGACGGCGACACGGGCCCGCGCGATCCCGCCCCCTGAGCCGGGGATTCGTTCATTCCTTGTGCGCCGCCACACCCGGGCGGCCTTCCAGTCCCTCACGTCCCCGCCAACAGGGCATATGGCGTCCGGGCGGCGTATTGTGCTATGCAATATCAGCGAAACGGGCGTCGTTGCGGGGAGGGCCCATGCAGGAAATCATCAAGCAACTGGAAGAGCGCCGGGCGCGCGCGCAGATGGGCGGCGGCCGGAAGCGCATCGACAAACAGCACGACAAGGGCAAGCTCACGGCGCGCGAGCGGCTGGAGCTTCTGCTCGACGAGGAGTCCTTCGAGGAGTGGGACATGTTCGTCGAGCACCGCTGCCACGACTTCGGCATGGCCGACCACACCATCCCGGGGGACGGTGTGGTGACGGGCAGCGGCACCATCAACGGCCGGCTGGTCTTCGTCTTCAGCCAGGACTTCACGGTCTTCGGCGGCTCCCTGTCGGAGGCCCACGCCGAGAAGATCGCCAAGATCATGGACCAGGCGATCCAGGTGGGGGCGCCCGTCATCGGGCTGAACGATTCCGGCGGCGCGCGCATCCAGGAGGGTGTTTCGTCGCTCGCCGGCTACGCCGAGGTTTTCCAGCGCAACGTGGAGGCCTCGGGCGTCATTCCGCAGATTTCCCTCGTCATGGGCCCGTGTGCCGGCGGCGCCGTCTATTCCCCGGCCATGACGGACTTCATCTTCATGGTGAAGGACACCTCCTACATGTTCGTCACCGGCCCGGACGTGGTGAAGACGGTGACCCACGAAGAGGTGGACCAGGAGGCGCTGGGCGGCGCCGTCACCCACGCCAGCAAGTCGGGCATCGCCCAGGCGGCGTTCGAGGACGACCTGCACGCCCTCCTGCAGACGCGCCGGCTCATGGACTTCCTGCCCGCCTCCAACCGCAGCGCCCCGCCGCGCCGGCCCACGCCGGACCCCCTGTCGCGCCAGGAGCCGTCCCTCGACACCCTGGTGCCGGCCAGTCCCAACAAGCCCTACGACATGAAGGAGCTCATCCACAAGGTGGTGGACGAGCAGGACTTCTTCGAGGTCGCGCCGGACTTCGCCAGCAACATCATCACCGGGTTCGCCCGCATCGACGGCCGCAGCATCGGCGTGGTGGCGAACCAGCCCATGGTGCTGGCGGGCTGCCTGGACATCGATTCGAGCCGCAAGGCGGCGCGCTTCGTGCGCTTCTGCGATTCTTTCAACATTCCCATCCTCACCTTCGTGGACGTGCCCGGCTTCCTGCCCGGCACGGCGCAGGAGCACGGCGGCATCATCCAGCACGGCGCCAAGCTCCTCTATGCCTTCTGCGAGGCCACGGTGCCCAAGGTGACGGTCATCGCGCGCAAGGCGTACGGCGGCGCCTACGACGTCATGAGCTCCAAGCACCTGCGCGGCGATGTGAACTACGCCTGGCCGTCGGCGGAGATCGCCGTCATGGGCCCCAAGGGCGCCGTGGAGATCATCTTCCGCGAGGACATCGGCGACGAGGAAAAGATCGCTCAGCGCACCGAGGAATACCGCCAGAAGTTCGCCAACCCCTTCGTGGCGGGCCAGAAGGGCTACATCGACGACGTCATCATGCCCCACAACACCCGGGCGCGCGTGGGCCGGTCGCTGGCCATGCTCCAGGACAAGCGCCTGGAGAACCCGCCCAAGAAGCACGGCAACATCCCGCTCTGAGGCGCGACCAGGGAGAGGTTAACGGTGTTCGACAAGATCCTCATCGCCAACCGCGGCGAAATCGCCTGCCGCATCATCAAGACCTGCCGCCGCCTGGGCATCGCCACCGTCGCCGTGTACTCGGAGGCGGACCAGGGCGGGCTGCACGTGGAGATGGCCGACGAGGCCGTCTATCTGGGCCCCGCCCAGTCGAGCGAGAGCTACCTGCGCACGGACCGCCTGCTCGACGCCTGCAAACAGACGGGGGCGCAGGCGGTGCATCCGGGCTACGGCTTCGTCTCCGAGAACGAGGACTTCGCCAGGGCCCTGGACGCCGAGGGCATCACCTTCATCGGCCCGCCGGCCGGCGCCATCGCCGCCATGGGCGACAAGATCCAGTCCAAGACGCTGGCCCAGGAGGCCGGGGTGAACACCATCCCGGGCTACACGGGCACGGTGGCCAACGCCGAGGAGGCCGTGCGCATCGCCCGCGACGTGGGCTATCCCGTCATGCTCAAGGCGTCGGCGGGCGGCGGCGGCAAGGGCATGCGCATCGCCCGCGATGACGAGGAATGCCGCGACGGCTTCGAGCGCGCCACCTCCGAGGCTCAGTCCTCCTTCTCCGACGCCCGCGTCTTCATCGAACGCTTCATCGAGGAGCCGCGCCACATCGAGATCCAGGTGCTGGCCGACAAGCACGGCAACGTCATCCACCTGAACGAGCGCGAGTGCTCCATCCAGCGGCGCCACCAGAAGGTCATCGAGGAGGCGCCCAGCCCCTTCCTCGACCCGGAAACCCGGGCCGAGATGGGGCGCCAGGCGTGCGCCCTGGCGCGCGCCGTGGACTACTGCTCGGCGGGCACGGTGGAGTTCATCGTGGACCGCGACCGTTCCTTCTTCTTCCTGGAGATGAACACCCGGCTCCAGGTGGAACACCCGGTGACGGAGATGGTCACCGGCCAGGACCTGGTGGAATGGATGATCCGCGTCGCCACCGGCGAGCGCCTCACCCTTGAGCAGGACGCCGTGCCCATGGACGGCTGGGCGCTGGAATCGCGCGTCTACGCCGAGGACCCGTACCGCGGCTTCCTGCCCTCCATCGGCCGCCTGGCGCACGTCCTGCCGCCGGAAGAGGGGCCGCACGTACGCGTGGACACCGGGGTCATGGAGGGCAGCGAGATCTCCATGTTCTACGACCCCATGATCGCCAAGCTGGTCACCCACGGCAGCACGCGCGGCCAGGCCATCGAGCGCATGCGCAAGGCGCTGGACGCCTACTACATCCGGGGCGTCTCCCACAACGTGCCCTTCCTGGCGTCGGTGCTGGCCAAGCCGCGCTTCGTGGAGGGCCGGCTGTCCACCAACTTCATCCCGGAGGAATACCCGGAGGGCTTCTCCACGGCGCACCTGCCGCCCGAGGACCCGGACATCCTCATCGCGGTGGCGGCCACGGTCCACCGCATCGGCGCCGACCGCAACGCCTACATCAGCGACCAGCTCGCCGGCCACCACAAGCAGCTGCGCGAGGACTGGGTGGTGATCATGGGCGACGAGCACCACCCGGTGCGGGTGCAGCGCCACGAAGACGGAAGCTGCCACGTCCTGGTGGGCGAACGCACCTTCACCGTGGTGACGGACTGGAACCTGGGCAACCCGCTCTTCCACGGCACCCTCAACGGCGACCCGGTGCACGTCCAGATCGACCGCTCGAACGTGGGCTGGCGGCTGTTCCACGCCGGCGGCCAGGCGGAGATGAAGGTGCTCACCCCGCGCGCCGCCGAGCTGGCGGCCCTGATGCCGAAGAAGGAGGCGGCCGACCTGTCGCGCTTCCTCTTGTCCCCCATGCCGGGACTTCTGGTAAACGTGCTGGTGGAGGCCGGCCAGGAGGTGAAGGCCGGCGAGATGCTGGCCGTGGTGGAGGCCATGAAGATGGAGAACGTGCTGCGCGCCGAACAGGACGGCACGGTGGCCCGCGTCCACGCCAGCCCCGGCGACAGCCTCGCCGTGGACCAAGCGATCCTGGAGTTCGAGTAGGGCACGGGGGATGGGATGAGCGAGCAGACCGAGACCGTCCGCGCCCGCATCCACGGCCGCGTGCAGGGCGTCTTCTACCGTAGCTGGACGGTGCAGGAGGCCACCCGGCACGGCCTCTCGGGCTGGGTGCGCAACTGTTCCGACGGCACGGTGGAGGCCCTGTTCCACGGCCCCGCCGACCGGGTGAAGGCCATGATCGACGCCTGCCACCAGGGCCCGTCGGCGGCGAAAGTGAACCGCGTGGACACCGCCCCCGACGAGCCGCCCGTGGACAGCGGGTTCCACCAGGCCCCTTCCGCCTGACACCACGCCCCGGTTCCCTTCCGCCCTCGGGCGAGTCATCATGATCCCCGGCGTGTCACGGAGGCGTCATGGCCCGGGGGCAGGAGCAACAAGGCCAGAAGCAGCAGGGGCAGCAGCAGGCCCACGAGCTCGCCGGCACGGTGGAGACGGCGCCGCGCTGCAACACGCCGGCGGACGTCTACGCCTTTCCGGCGCGCCGCGCGGTCGGCCGGGTGCTGCGCACCTACCTGGACAACCGCGACCTGACGCCGCTGGAGTTCCTGTGCTCCCCCGAGGCCGTCCACGATCTGGTGCGCGGCAACCACCACAACCTTTTCGCCACCGCCGTCCACCGGGTGGCGGCCGTCCAGCCTGCCAAGGACAACGAGACCTCGCGCGCCCGCGCCGACCTGCTCTTCCGGCTGGCGGAGCGGCTTTTATCGGAGGTGGTGCAGCGCCCCGACGTGCAGGAGGGGATCGGCCGCCTGCACGCCAAGGGCATGGACGGCCTTCTCGCTCTGGTCCACGACATGCCGGCGGATGCGCGGTCGGCCTACATCCGCTTCGCCCTGGCGGCGCACCTGGGCGAGGCCATGGGCTGGCGCGGCAAACTGGCGCTGCTGGCGGACCACCTGCACCACCACCCGGCGGCCGAGGGGATGGCGTGGCTGGACGATGCCATCGCCGAGCTTCTGGACCCGGCGGAGACCATCAAGGAGGCCCTGGGCAACCAGCCGGACACGGGCACCGGCCTCGCCGTCACCGCCCGCCTGTGCACCGACCGGCTCCCGGAGAACACGGGCGTCACGCGGGTCCTGGCGCGCCTGGGGCCCTTCCTGGCGTCGGGCGCGCTGCCCAACACCCGGACGGTGCTGCTGGACCGGGTGGCCCGCACCCTGGGCGGCACGCGCTCCCTGACGCGCACCGACGCGGCGGGCGACCAGAAGGCCTTCGACACCCTCCTGGCGGCCCTGGGCGAAGCGGACGGCCCGGCCGGCGGCAGCGCCATGATGGAGGCGGCGGTGCAGCGCGCCATGCCCCTGTTCGGCGACACGGAACACTCCTGCCCGCCCGGCGACGCGGTGGTCCGCGTGCTGCGGGCCCTGCCGGCCTTCGGCCCGCGCCTGGGCGGCCTTCTGGCCCTGACGGAGACGGGCTTCGCCGCCGAGCACGACGACGCCATCCCCTACGCCCTCCCCGCCCTGGCGAAAGCGAACAGCCCGCTGTGGCCCTCCGACGCCGACGACGCGGCCTGCCGCGCCGCCCGCGACAGCCTCAAGGCACGGCTCGCCGAATCCCCCGTCCCGGCTGCCTGGCGCGACACCCTGGCGAGCATCCTGGACGGCAACACCCCCGACCTGCCGCCGGAGGCCGACACCGCGCCCGACGGCGGCGGCACGGCCCGCACCACCATGGACCACCGCCACCTGAATGCCGGGGACGTCCTGTTCCACGAGGGGGAGCCGGGCACCGAGGCCTACATCGTCGCCTCCGGCGCCCTGCGCATCAGCCGCCACAACGACGACGGCGAAACGCTGCTGGCGACGGCGCGGCGGGGCGACCTGGTGGGCGAGATGGCGCTCATCGACGGCAAGCCGCGCTCGGCCACGGTGACGGCCGTGGAGCCCACCACCCTCACCGTCATCCCCCAGGACGCCTTCC
>CAJXLG010000158.1 GCA_913055885.1 uncultured Rhodospirillales bacterium | reverse complement strand
AGAATGGCCTGCCGTTCCGCCGCCTGTTGCTCCGGCGAGATGCTGCCCTTCTCCACGGCGTCGCGCAGGAACTTCAGGCGGTTCATGATCTGCCCGGCCGACGGCACCGGGCGGTCGAGGCCGGGCGCCGGGGGATCGTGGCTGTAGCGCAGGAGGGCGCCGAGGTTCGCCCGCCGGCGCCGGCGGTATTCGTCGCGCGTGATCATGCCCTGGCGCCGCAGCCGCTCCAGCACCCGGAAACGGGCCGCCACGTCGGGATCGAAGGGGAGCAGGTCGGGTCGGCCGGAGGCATCGGGGGCCCTGCCATCATTCCCGGACACGCCGGGCATGGTCCTGGCCGTCTTGGCCGTCTCCGCCTTGCCGTCGTCCTCGTCCTGTTCCGTCGCCAGGTGTTCCAGCCGGCGGCGGGCCACGGTGCGCACCGGCAACGCGTCGCCGCCACCGCCCCGTGCGCCCAGGACGGTGCGCACCCCCGCCGTCTTCTGCGGCGACAGGTCCAGGATGCGCTGATAGGCCAGCCGGGCGCGCGGCGTGTTGCCCCGTTTCTCCGCCGCCATGCCATAGGTCAGCAGGGCCAGCGCATTGGTGGGATCGCGGCGGAGGACGCGGGCGGCGTGCTGGCGCGCCGCGTCCACGTTCCCCACGGCCATGGCGGCCATGGCGCGGTCCGTGGTGGACTCCGGGGATGCCTGCGTTTCCCGGCTGTCATCCGCCGAGGCCTGGCGCAATTCCTTCGCCAGCGAGCAGGCCGTGAGCGTCAGGGCCACCCCGGCGACAGCCAGGCAACGGAGAACGGTGCGGCCGGGCGGCAGGCGGTCCAGCATGGCGCGTTCCTCGACCATAAAACCCCGGCGGGTCCGCGCCCCGGGACCCGCGCCCGCCACGCGGCGGCGGGCCCGGCAACTGTAGTAGACCCCCCGAATCCGCGCAAGCCGCACCCGGAAAACAAGGCTACAGGGCAGGCCTTTCCGTGTGGTATAAACCATCCGGGGAAACAGGTACGTTCGTCACGGTGCTCCAGGGGGGGCGTGTGCAGAACAACGGGCTCGGACGGCTTCAGGTCGTCATCGCCGATCCCAACCGCCACATGCGGACGCTCCTCAAGGGCGTTCTGCGCGCCTACGGCGTGCGCACCATCCAGGAAGCCAACGACGGGGCGGACGCTTTCAAGGAGATGAACCTCAACCCCATCGACGTGGTGCTCGTCGAGTATCAGATGACGCCCATCGACGGAATGGAGTTCGTCCGCCTCATCCGCCGCGCGGCCGACAGCCCCAATCCCTTCTGCCCCGTCATCATGATCACCGGCCATACGGAACGCCACGTGGTGGAGACGGCCCGCGACCTGGGGGTTCACGAGTTCCTGGCCAAGCCCATCACGCCCGAGAAGCTCTACGGCCGGCTGAACAAGGTGCTCAAGAAGCCGCGGCCGTTCATCCAGGCCCCGGCCTATTTCGGCCCGGACCGGCGGCGGCGCGACGATCCGCGCTACAAGGGCCGCGAACGCCGCGTCCGTCCGCCCCACCACATTCCCGTCACGCCGCCGCTGGCCGAGGAGGAGGTCTGATCAGGGGGCGGACGGCGCGTCCAGGAGGGTGCCCACGACCCCGGCCGTTGCCCCTTCGGGCCCGGCAAAACCGACGGTCCTGAGGCGGCGCAGGACGGTCCCGCCAGCACCGTCCCCCAGGCGTACCTCTCCCACGCGGGGCTGTCCGTCCGCGGGCAGGGAACGCTCGTCCAGGCGTCCGGCCAGGTCGGGCGCCAGGGCGTCCTCCGCCTGCTGGCCCACCAGATGGTCGCGCGTCACGCTCAGGGCGGCTTCAAACATGCCGTTGCAGCCCAGGATGACGTTGGCCGAATCCGTGTAGACGATGGGCAGGGGCACGGCATCCAGCACGTGCTGCTGAAAGCCCAGTTGATAGCGCAGGGTCTCGAACGCGTGCTCGCGGTCGGTGACGTCGCGCACCGCCACCACCGCGCCCGTCAGGGCCTCCGCCTCGCGGATGGGGGTCACCAGGATCTCCACGGGAACGGCGTAGCCGTCCCGATGCCACAGGGTTTCGTCGTCCACGCGGCGGGGCGCGCCGTCCCGCAGGGTCTGCAGGATGACGCAGTCGTCGGGCGGGATGGGCGTTCCGTCGGCGCGCGTGTGGTGCATCAGGCGATGAAGGTTGCTGCCCGTCACCTGGCCGCACGGCCAACCCAGCATGCTCTCCAGCCCGGCGTTGCAGAAGGTGACGGTCCCCGCTTCGTCCAGGCCCACGACGCCCTCGCCAAGGGAGTTCAGGATGAGGTTGTTGTGGTGCAGGAGGCCCTGGATGGTGCGCTCCGTCTCCTTGCGCTCCATGGCATAGAGGATGGCGCGCCGCAGGACCGTGGCATCCCCGTGGCCCTTCACCAGGAAGTCCTGGGCCCCCGCCTTCACCGCCTGCATGCCGGTGGCGCTGTCGTCCAGGCCCGTGAGCACCACCACCGGGATGGCGGGACACGCTTCCAGGAAGCGGTTCACCGTGTCCATGCCGCTGGAATCGGGCAGCGTCAGGTCGAGCAGGGTGATGTCGCAGGCCTCCTCGCGCGCCCGCGCCAGGCCGTCGGCAAGGGTTCCGCTGGGGGTGACGCGGAAATGCGGGTCCGTGGATTCGCCGAGCATGTGCTGCACATGCCGGGAATCTCCGGGGTTGTCCTCGACGACGAGAACACGGATGGTGCGTTGTTCCGTCATGGCGATGGCTCTCCCGGCGCCGTCCGATCCCGCATCATAGCGCGTCCCGTGCGCGCCGGGAAGGGTGCGCGATGAGGACTTTCCCCACCCGTTTGGCGCGGACAAGCATCGCGTTTGAAGGTCGTCTCGTCATGTTGAGGTGGTACGCCCGTCAGGGCGTACCCTCGAAACATCGAGGCCATGCCTGAGGGCATGGCACCTCAAGACGACGCTCACCGGGTGAAGTACTTCCTGGGAACGTCATTCTGAGGTGCTCCGCCGAAGGCGGAGCCTCGAAGACGCTGTCCTGAGGTGCTTTTGCGCAGCAAAAGCCTCGAAGGAATGACGCCATTCGACGGGAGGCCGAAAAACGGGGAATGTCCTGTGCGCGATCAGGCCACGCGGTGGCGGAACAGCACCGTTGCCGCCACCAGGGTGACGGCGGCAATGATGAGCATGGGCCACATCTGCGCCCACACCAGCTCCGGCCCCAGGCCCTTGAGGAACAGGCCGCGCACGATGACCAGGAAATAGCGGATGGGGTTGGCCAGGGTCAGGGTCTGGACCCAGTCGGGCATGTTGGCGATGGGCGTGGCAAAGCCCGACAGGATCACCGCCGGCACCAGGAACAGAAAGGCGCCCAGGATGGCCTGCTGCTGCGTGCCCACCAGTGACGAGATCATGAGCCCCACCCCCGTCACCGACAGCAGGAACACCACGAGGCCGGCATAGAGCAGGCCCACGCTGCCGGTGAAGGGGATGCCGAACCAGCCCACCGCCACGGCCAGGATGACCGTGCCCTCCGCGAGCCCGATGACAAGGGCGGGCAGGGTCTTGCCGAGAAGCAGCTCCCACGGCCGCAGCGGCGTCACCAGAAGCTGCTCGAAGGTGCCCAGTTCCCGTTCGCGGGCGACGGTGAGGGCCGTCACCAGCATGGTCACCACCAGGGTGAGCACGGCCACCAGTCCCGGCACGATGAACCACTGGCTGTCCAGCGTGGGGTTGAACCAGGCCCGGACGCGCAGTTGCGCGCGCGGCAGGGTGCCGCCGGTGCGGGCCACCTGCCGGGCGTTGAAGTCGCGCACGATGGCCCGGCTGTAGCCCTGGAGCACCTGCGCCATGTTGGACCGCCGGCCGTCCAGGATGAGCTGCACCTTCGCCGGCGGATCCGTGCGCAGGTCGCGAGCGAAGTCCGGCCCGATGTGCAGCACCATGTCGGCGCGCTCCGATTCCAGGGCCGGGCGCACGGCGCCCTGGTGCCGCAGGTGGACGACCTCGGCGAAGGCGGGCGCCCCGCGGAAACCGGCGACGAGCCGCGCGGCGGCGGCGCTGCGGGATTCGTCGTGGACGGCCACGGTGGCGTTATGCACATCGTAGGTGGCGGCGTAGGCGAAGACGATGAGTTGCACCACGGGCGGCCCGATGAGCACCAGGCGGCTGCGCGGGTCCTTCCACACCGCCAGGAGCTCCTTGACGATCAGGGCCTTGAGGCGCGCCACCCAGGTCATGGCTCAGGCCAGCCGCCGGCTGGTGAAAAGCGCCGTGCCGCCCAGGAAGAGCGCCGCCAGGGCGGCCAGCCCCAGGACATTGGGCCAGATGACGGCCCACACGTCGCCCGCCAGGAAAAGGCTGTGCAGGATGGCCACGAAATAGCGCGCCGGCACGACATAGGTGAGCGCCTGGATGGCCACGGGCATGCTGGGGATGTCGAAAAGGAAGCCGGACAGGATGAAGGCGGGCAGGAAGGCGGAGAGAATGGCCACCTGGCCGGCGACGAACTGATTGCGCGCCAGCGTGGAAATGATCAGCCCCATGCCCAGCGCGGCCAGCAGGAACAGCGCCGACACCGCCGCCAGGATCCACAGGGAGCCGCGGAAGGGCACGTCGAACAGGCCGATGGCCATGGCCGTGGAGAGCGCCATGGCCCCCATGCCCAGGCCGAAATAGGGCACCACCTTGCCCACCAAGAGCTCGCCGGCCCCGGCGGGCGTCGCCATGAGGGCCTCCATGGTGCCGCGCTCCCACTCGCGCGCCACCACCAGCGCCGTGAGCAGGGTGCCGATGAGGGTCATGATGATGGCCACGAGGCCGGGCACCAGATAGTTGCGGCTGCGCACCTGCTGATTGAACCAGACGCGCGGTTCCAGCGCGACGGGCGGGCGCGCCAGGTGGCGCCCGGCCAGCCCGGCCTGCACCAGCCACGCCCGCCAGGCCCCCCGGATATAGCCCTCCACCAGCCGGGCCGTGTTGCTGTCCACCCCGTCAAGGAGCACCTGGATGGGCGCCGGGCCCGTGTCGCGCCGGACCCGCGCCCCGAAGTCCTGGCCCAGCACCACGGCCGCCCGGTAGCGCCCGGCGACCAGGCCGCGTTCCGCCGCGCGGCGGTGGCGCACCACCGTCACATCGAACCAGTGGGAGCGGGCGAAGGAACTGACGAAGCGGTCGGCGAGCCCGCCCGGCTCCTCCACCACGGCGGCCACCGGCACCTCGCGCGGATCGAGGGTGACCCCGTAGCCGAAAAGAAGAAGCAGGATGATGGGCAGGCCGAAGGCGATGGCCAGGCTGGAGGGATCGCGCACCACCTGGCGGCTCTCCTTGCCCACCAGGGCGGCCAGGCGGCGCCCGTTCATGCCGCCCGCCCCGCCTGTTCCGCCTCGATGAGGCGGACGAAGGCGTCCTCCAGGGTGGGGTCGGGGGCGTCCTCCAGGGTGGGGTCGGGGGTGTCTGGGGTGTCTGGGGTGTCGGGGGTATCGGCGGTGCGGCCGCGCGCCTTGACGGCCTCCGTGGCCCCCAGGGCGATGAGGCGGCCGTCCAGGATGATGCCCAGGCGGTCGCAGTATTCCGCCTCGTCCAGGAAGTGGGTGGTGACGAGCACCGTGACGCCCCGGGCCGCGCGGGCGTTGATGCGCCGCCAGAAGGCGCGCCGCGTGAGGGGATCGACGCCCGAGGTGGGCTCGTCCAGGAAGAGGATGGCGGGATCGTGCAGGAGGGCGCAGGCCAGCGCCAGCCGCTGCTTGAAGCCCAGCGGCAGGCGGCCCGCGGTCACCCCGGCGAGGGGCCTCAGGCCATGGGCGTCCAGGGCCGCCTCGCGGGCGTCGCGCCGCTGCCGCCGCGACAGGCCGTAGGCGCCGCCGAAGAAGTCCAGGTTCTGGCGCACGGAAAGGGCGCCGTAGAGGGAGAAGCTCTGCGCCATGTAGCCGATGCGTGCCCGCGCCGCCGCCCGGGCGTGGCGCAGGTCCACGCCGGCCACGCGCGCCGTGCCCGCCGTGGCCGGCAACAGGCCGCACAGCATCTTGAAGGTGGTGGACTTGCCGGCCCCGTTGGGTCCCAGCAGCCCGAAGATCTCCCCCGCCCCCACGTCGAAGCCGATACCGTCCACGGCCCGGAAGTCGCCGAAGGTGCGCACCAGATCCGAGACCTCCACCACGGGGGATTCGCGGGGCGCGGCGGCCGGCGCGTCGGCGGGCTGGGGGG
>CAJXLG010000157.1 GCA_913055885.1 uncultured Rhodospirillales bacterium | reverse complement strand
CGGCGTGCGCAGGCCGCCCGTGACCACCAGGGTCACGTCGTCGCGGCCCAGGTGGTCCAGGTGCCGGCGTGCCCGCGCCAGGGCGGGGATGGTGGGGATGCCGATGTGGTCGCGCACGAAGACGGGCGCCGCGCCCGTGCCGCCGCCGCGGCCGTCCACGATGACGTAGTCGGCCCCGGCGGCGACGGCGGCGTCCAGGTCCGCCTCCACGTGCTGGGCCGAGAGCTTGAAGCCCACCGGGATGCCGCCGGCCGCGGCGCGCACCTGGTCGGCCACGGCGCGGAAGTGCTGCGGCTCCGTCCAGTCGGGGAAACGGGCGGGCGAGTCCACCGGCTCGCCGGCCCGGGCGCCACGCACCTCGGCGATCTCCCCGGTGACCTTGTCGCCCGGCAGGCGGCTGCCCACCCCCGTCTTGGCGGCCTGGCCCAGCTTGAAGTGGAAGGCGCCGCAGCCCTGAAGGTTGCCGGGATCGAAACCGAAGCGCCCCGGCCCCACCTCCGCCATGTAACGCTGGTTCTCGGCGCGCTCGGCGGCCAGGTAGCCGCCCTCGCCCGAGGCGATGGCCGTGCCGGCGCGTTCCGCCCCGCGCGCCAGGGCCGTCTTGGCCTCGGCCGACAGGGCGCCGAAGCTCATGTCCGTCACCATGAGGGGCATGGCCAGTTCCAGCGGCCGGCTGGCGGCCGGACCGACCTGCACGTCCGTCGCCACGTGCGTGGCCTCCAGGAGCGGCGGCCGCGCCAGTTGCGCCGTGACGATCTGGATGCTGTCCCATTGGGGCAGGGCGTCGCGCGGCACCCCCATGGCCGCCACGGGGCCGTGGCGGCCCGTGTCGCCGCGCGCCAGGGCCTGGATGGTGCCGACGTGGGGTTCCCCGGGCTCGGGATGGGTGTCGGCGTAGGCGCCCAGATAGGCGTCGCGTTCGAAGGGCTGCGGATGCCCCTGCGCCCAGGCCGCCACCTCGTCGGCGTCCACGCACACCGTGTCGTCGCGCACCCAGGCCGTGAAGCGCGGCAGGGCGTCGGCGTTGTTGTACTCGGACACCCCCGTGTCCAGCCGGAAATCCCAGAAATGCAGGCCGCACACCAGGTTGCGGCCCGTGCAGTGGCCGTCGCTCAAGAGGGCGCCGCGGTGCGGACAGCGGCCGTAGAACACGGAAAGCCTGTCGTCGTGGCGCACCACCACGAGGTCCACGTTCTCCACCAGGGCATGGGCCGGCCGGCGGTCGCCCAGGCCCGACCACGTGGCCACCGGAATTTCGCGCATGATACGGGCCCTCCGCTATTCCAGCGAGATCAGGCCGCCGAAACCGGCCCGTTCCAGGGCCTCGCGCACCCGGCCGCCGGCCCCCTGCACGGCCAGCCGGTTGCCGGACGGCGCCACGGCGTCGTGGGCCCGGATGATCAGGCTCATGCCCATGGAATCGATGAATTCCAGGCTCGACAGATCGAAGACCACGCCGCCGACCGTGCGTTCGCGCACCGCATGCAGGATGTCGTCGAACGCGGCCGCGTCGCGGAAGGTGAGCCGCCCGCTCAGATGGATGTTCAAGGTGTTATCGTGTTCGTTGATCTGATATTCCATGGCGTCGCTGGTCCCCTCCGGTTCGGTGGCAAGTATGCCATGATGAAACGCGTGGAGCGAGGGGTGAGGTTGCCGGCACCGGCCCGCGACAAACGTTGGCCCTGCCGTTGGCGACGTGTATGCTGACCCCACCCATCGGATAAGTTACTATACGGAAGTATGGGTTCCCGCCATCCGCTGTGCGTGTCATGACCGAATTTCCTGCCGCTTCCCCGTCGCAGCCACCGCCTGAAACGAACGGGGAGGCTGCCCTCCTGCGTGCCCTGGCGGAGCTGTCGCGCCGGTTCCTGGCCGAGCGCGAGCTGTCGCTGGACGCCATCTCGGCCATGGTGCTGGACCATGCGCGGGCGCTGACGGGGAGCCGTTTCGGCTTCGTGGGCTACATCGACCCGGATACCGGCAACCTGGTCTGCCCCACCCTTACACGGGACGTCTGGGAGAAATGCCAGGTGGCCGACAAGACCACCGTGTTCGACACTTTCAGCGGCCTGTGGGGCTGGGGCCTCGGGAACCGGGCCGCCCTGTACACCAACAACCCGGCCGGCGACCCGAGGTCCACGGGCATTCCGGAGGGGCACGTCCCCATCGAGCGTTTCCTGGCCGTGCCCGCCATTGCCCAGGACACCCTCGTGGGCCAGGTGGCCCTGGCCAACCCCGGGCGCGACTTTGACGACACCGACCTTGCGCGCATCCAGCAGCTTGCCGATTTCTATGCCATCGCCGTCCAGCGCCGGCGGGACGATGCGGCCCTGGAGCAGCGGGTCGCCGAGCGCACCCGCGTCCTGGAGGAAAGCCGGGCCCGCCTGGGGCTTTTCCGCGAGATCCTGGACCGCTCCACGGACGCCGTTTTCATCATCGATCGCCAGAGCGGCCGCTTCGTGGACGTCAACCAGAAGGCCTGCGACAACCTGGGCTACACGCGCCAGGAACTTCTCGGCCTGCGGGTTCCGGACATCGAGATCAGCCTTCCGGACGTCCCCACCTGGCGGCGCTTCGTGGCGGACCCGGCGCACCGCGACACGGTGCTGGAAGGGGAGCACCGCCGCAAGGACGGCAGCACCTTCCCGGTGGAGATAAGCGTCTCCGACGTCACGGCCCAGGAGCGGCCGTACCGCATCGCCATCGCCCGCGACATCAGCGAGCGCAAGGCGCGGGAGAAGGAGACCCGGCGGCTCCTGGAGATCCTGGAGGCCACGCCCGACTACGTGGGCATCGCCGACCCCGAGGGGCACATCGAGTACGTCAATCCGGGCGGCCAGATGCTCGTCAACGACAGCCGTCACGGCACCACGCCGGCGGAATCCATCGGCCACTACCATCCCGCCTGGGCCACGGAACAGGTGCGCACGGAGGGGCTGGACCAGGCGGCCCGCGACGGGGTGTGGCAGGGCGAGACGGCTGTGCTCACCAACGACGGCCAGGAGATCCCCGCCTCGCAGATCATCATCGCCCACTACGACGCCGACGGCAACATCGACCACTATTCCACCATCATCCGCGACATCCGCGAGCGCAAGGCGGCGGAGGCGCGGGTGCGCCGCGAGCACACCTTCATCGAGGCCGTCCTGGACAGCCTGCCGGGGATCTTCTACCTGGTGGCGCCGTCGGGCTACCTGGTGCGCTGGAACCGCAACCTTGAGGTGGTGACGGGCTGTTCGGCCGACGAGGTGGCCAGCTACCACGCCATGGACTACATCGCCGCCGAGGACCGCGAGCGCGCCCGCGCCGCCCTGACGGAGGCCTTCGAGGCGGGCGAGACGGTGCTCCAGGCGCGCCTGCTCACGGCCGGCGGCACGGCCATTCCCCACGTGTTCACCGGCCGGCGCGTCGTTCTGGAGGACCAGCCGTACATGGTGGGGCTGGGCATCGACATTTCCGAGCGCGAGCGCTACGCCCGGCGGCTGGAGGAATCCAACGCCGACCTGGAGCGTTTCGCCTACGCCGTTTCCCACGACCTCCAGGAGCCCCTGCGCATGGTCTCCAGCTACCTGGGGCTCATCGAGCACCGCTACGGCGAGACCCTGGACGCCGACGCGCACACCTACCTAGCCTACGCCACCGACGGCGCGCGGCGCATGAACCGCATGATCCGCGATCTCCTGGAATACTCGCGCATCCACACGCGCGGCGAGGCGGTGCAGCCCGTGGCGGCCGACGACGCCCTGGACACCGCGCTCGCCAACCTGAGCCAGCGCATCGCGGAAACGGACGCCACCATCACGCGGGACCCGCTGCCGCGCGTGCGTGCCGACCGCGGCCAGCTCGTGCGGCTTTTCCAGAACCTGGTGGGCAACGCCCTCAAGTATCATCACCCGGCGCGCCCGCCCCGGGTGCACGTTTCCGCCGCGCGCGACACGGCGGCACCCGACGCCTGGGCCTTCACGGTGGCGGACAACGGGGCGGGCATCCCCGCCGACAAGCGTGACGCCGTGTTCGACGTTTTCTACCGGGGCGACCGGCAGGGGGGCACCGACGGCGGCAGCGGCATCGGTCTGTCGCTCGTGAAGCGAATCGTGGAGCGCCACGACGGCCGCGTCTGGGTGGAGTCCACCGAAGGCGAGGGCAGCACCTTCGGCTTCACCCTGCCCGCCGCCTGAAGGTGGGCGGCACGCCCCGGCGACTGGCGCCCTTCTACAGGCTGAAGAGCGAATCGGCGCCCTGCTTGGCCTGCCGCCGTTCCTCCAGGGTGCGCCGGGTGCGTTCCAGTTCGCCCTCCAGGAACGCCATATGGTCCTTAAGCTCCGTTTCCGACATGGCCTCCAGGTTGGCGGCCAGGGACGGGGCCGGCTCACGCGGCGGATCGAGATCTTCCGGGTCCATGGCCTTCCTCCTTGCCTACCCGACGCGGCGGACTGTAAATGGAGACTCTAGCAACCAAGCCGTGGAGTGGGAAATGTCGGCCACCATGTCCTGTGTCGAGATCGCCGAGGCGGGCGGTCCCGACGTGCTGCACCCCGCGGAACGCCCCGTCCCCGAGCCCGGCCCGGGCGAGGTGCGGCTGCGTGTCCACGCCGCCGGGGTGAATCGCCCGGACGTCATGCAGCGCCAGGGCCTCTACCCCGCGCCGCCCGGCGCGTCGGACCTGCCGGGGCTGGAGGCGGCCGGCGTGGTGGAGGCCGTGGGGCCGGACACCCACCGCTTCGCCGTGGGCGATTCGGTGTGCGCCCTGCTCACCGGCGGCGGCTACGCCGAACGCGCCGTGGCGCCCGAGCCCTGCTGCCTGCCCGTGCCCCCCGGCCTGTCCCTGACGAAGGCGGCGGCGCTGCCGGAGACCTTCTTCACGGTGTGGCACAACGTCTTCGAGCGCGGCGCCCTCAAGCCGGGCGAGGTCTTCCTGGTCCACGGCGGGACGTCGGGCATCGGCACCACGGCCATCCAGATGGCGGCGGCCTTCTCGGCGCGCGTTTTCGCCACGGCGGGCGATCCCGACAAGGCGGCCTTCTGCGAGCGCCTGGGCGCGGCGCGCGGCATCAACTACCGCGAAGAGGATTTCACGGAGGCGGTGAAAGCGGCGACCGACGGCCACGGCGCCGACGTCATCCTGGACATGGTGGGCGGCGATTACATCCCGCGCAATCTGCGGACGCTGGCCACCGAGGGCCGGCTGGTGAACATCGCCTATCTCCAGGGATCGAAGGCCGAGGTGGACTTCCTGCGCGTGCTCCTGAAGCGCCTCACCATCACGGGCTCGACGCTTCGCGTGCGCTCCGTGGAGGACAAGGGCGCCATCGCGCGGCACCTGGAGGAGAAGGTGTGGCCCATCATCGAGGACGGCTGCATCGCGCCCGTGGTGCACACCACCTTCCCCCTGTTCGAGGCGGCCGATGCCCACCGGCTCATGGAGGCCGGCGGACACAAGGGCAAGATCGTCCTGACCGCGGAGGCAGCGGGCGAATAAGCGGTGGCGGCGGCTCGGGGTTTGACGCCCCGCGCCCGACGCATTAGATAGAGGTACGGTGTCCCGCGTCGCGCCGCCCGGCGGGACGCGACGCTCCGTTCTTTCCCGAGAGCCGGCATGTGCGGCGCCGCCCGGTCGGCGGCCCGGTTGGTTATTGCGCCGCAACAAGGAGGAGAAATGGCCCTGCCCCTGATGCCCAAGGCCACCGCAGTGTGGCTGGTCGATAATACCGCCCTGTCCTTCGAGCAGATCGCCGAGTTCTGCGGCATGCACGAGCTGGAGGTGCAGGCCATCGCCGACGGCGAGGTGGCCTCGGGAATCGTGGGCAACGACCCCGTCGCCCAGGGGCAGCTCACCAGCGAGGAGATCCAGCGCTGCGAACAGGACCATAACGCCCAGCTCCGGCTGCAGGACAAGGACCTGGCGGAGATGCGCGACACGGGCAAGAAGGGCGGCCGCTACACCCCGGTGTCGCGCCGGCGCGACCGGCCGGATGCCATCGCCTGGCTGCTGCGCCATCACCGCGAGCTGAACGACAACCAGATCGCGCGGCTTCTGGGCACCACGAAGCCCACCATCCAGTCCATCCGCGAGCGGACGCACTGGAACATCGCCAACATCAAGCCGCAGAACCCGGTGACGCTGGGGCTGTGCACGGAAGCGGACCTGGAAAAGGCGGTGGCGGTGGCGCGCGGCCGCGAGGGCGACGCCGTG